>NZ_JAMHIU010000008.1:0-252283 GCF_023896895.1 Micromonospora sp. CPM1 | reverse complement strand
CCCCTCGCCCTCGCCCCCGCCCCCGCCCCCGCCCCCGCCCCGTCGATCATGAGGTTGGCGGCCTGGTCGATCTCCGTTTCCGCCGTCAACTTCATGATCGACGGGGAGAACGGGGAGGACGGCGGGTGGGACGGCAGAAGGCCCGCCGGCGCGTGCCGGCGGGCCTTCTGTGCGGTGGTCGGGCGTCACATGCTGGCGACGTCGCCCTGCTTGGCGCGGACGGCCTCGGCGGCCTCCTTCAGCGCGGCCAGCTCGTCGGCGTCCAGGTCGGTCTCGACGACCCGCTTCACGCCCTCGGCGCCGATCTCGGCCTCGACACCCAGGTAGACGCCGGAGATGCCGTACTCGCCGTCGACCCAGGCGCAGACCGGCATGACCGCGCCGGAGTCCTCGGCCACGGCCTTCGCCATCCGGGCCGCGGCGGCGGACGGGGCGTAGTACGCGGAGCCGGTCTTGAGCAGCGCGACGACCTCGGCGCCACCGTTGCGGGTCTTGACGACCAGCTCCTCGATCTGCTCGGCCGGCATGACGTCACGCAGCGGCTTGCCGTTCACGCTGCTCTTCGACGGCACCGGGACCATCGTGTCGCCGTGCGAGCCGAGCGTCAGGGTCCGTACCGACTTCACCGGCACGCTCAGTGCCTCGGCGACGAAGTTGGTGAAGCGGGCGGTGTCCAGCATGCCGGCCTGGCCGAGCACCCGGTTCTTGGGGAACTGGGTGGCGAGCTGGGCCAGCGCGGTCATCTCGTCGAGCGGGTTCGACACCACGATGACGACGGCGTTCGGGGCGTACTTGGCGACGTTCTCGGAGACCTGCCGGACGATCTTGGCGTTGGTCTCCAGCAGGTCCATCCGGCTCATGCCCGGCTTGCGCGGCAGGCCGGCGGTGATGACGACGACGTCCGAGCCCTCGATGGCGTCGTAGCCCTCGCCGTTCGGGCCGGTGGTGACGCCGACGACCTTGGTCTCGAAGCCCTCGACCGCGCGGGACTGGTTGAGGTCGAGCGCGAGACCCGCCGGCTTGCCCTCCACGATGTCGGTGATGACGACGGTGTCGAAGACGTCGTACTCGGCCAGGCGCTGTGCGGTGGTGGAGCCGTAGAATCCGGCGCCGACGACAGTGACCTTCTTACCCATGGTCGTCCCACTCCCTGATACCAGTCGGTTTTCCGGACCGTATCAGCCATCCTGGCACCGATCGGGCCAGGGGCGGACGGTTATGACCTGGGTGGGTGTCAGCCCGCCCGCTCGGCCCGTTCGACCACGTTCGTCAGCAGCATCGCCCGGGTCATCGGGCCGACGCCGCCGGGCATCGGCACGAGCTTGCCGGCGACCTCGGCCACCTCCGGATCCACGTCGCCGGTGTAGCGGCCCTTGCCGTCCTCGCCGATGACCCGCGTGATGCCGACGTCCACCACCGTCGCACCCGGGTTGATCATGTCGGCGGTGAGCAGCCCGGGCACCCCGGCGGCGACGATGACGACGTCGGCGGCGCGGGTGTGCGCGGCCAGGTCGAGCGTGCCGGTGTGGCAGAGCGTCACGGTGGCGTTCTCGCTGCGCCGGGTCAGCAGCAGACCCAGCGGGCGGCCGACCGTGTTGCCCCGGCCGACCACTGCCACGTTCGCGCCGCGCAGCGGCACGTCGTGCCGGCGCAGCAGCTCCACGATGCCGCGCGGGGTGCAGGGCAGCGGCGCGTCGTACCCGAGGACGAGCCGGCCCAGGTTGACCGGGTGCAGCCCGTCGGCGTCCTTGTCCGGGTCGATCGACTCCAGCGCGCGCTGGGTGTCGAGGTGCCCGGGAAGCGGGAGCTGGACGATGTAGCCGTGGCAGGCCGGGTCGGCGTTCAGTTCGGCGAGCGCCGCGTCGAGCTGCTCCTGGGTGGCGTCGGCGGGCAGCGTGACCCGCAGCGAGGCGATACCGACCTCGGCGCAGTCGCGGTGCTTGCCGTTGACGTACGCCTGGGAGCCGGGGTCCTCCCCGACCAGCACCGTGCCGAGGCCGGGGGTGATGCCGCGTTCCGCGAGCGCCTTGACCCGGGCTCGTAGCTCGTCCTTGATCTCCGCCGCGGTGGCCTTGCCGTCCAGGATCGTCGCCGTCACGTCGTGATCGTCTCACGGCCCCGGGCGGACCCGGACGACGACGGCCGACGATCACGCTGCGCAACGTGCCTTAAGTCACGGAGAGTGACCAGTCACCGGGACGCGACGGTCCGGGCGCACCCGGAGAGGCAGGGATCGGGCAGACGACCCAGGCACCTCAGATGCCTCCGACCACGTCCTGAACCGCCCACCGGCGACGAACAAAACGCCAGGTAGGGGCGAGGGCTAGCACCCACGAGCGGCAGCGACAAGGCTCGCCGGACACGATCCGTCATCAGTTGACCACGCACTAGTTGTCGATGGGCCGGATCGCGACCTACCGTTACCGCTCGTTGCGCAGAGTCACCCAGTGCCGGGACGACCGCGCAGCGTGAGGAGATGAGGAGACTCCATGCGTGTTCGTAGGCTCGCGGCCTGGGCCGCGCTCCCGCTCGCGGTGACACTGGGCCTGACGGCCTGCGGCTCGGGCGGTGGCGGCGGCGGTGCCGGCGACTCCGACGCGGCCGTGCGGATCGAGATCGCCGAGCCGCAGCACCTGGTGCCCACCAACACCAACGAGACGAGCGGCTCCCAGGTCCTGTCGGCCCTGTTCAGCCCGCTCGTCGACTACGACGAGGCGAACAAGCCGCACGAGATGGCGGCGGACTCGGTGACGACGTCGGACAACAAGGTCTGGACGGTCAAGCTGAAGCCCGGTTACACGTTCCACAACGGCGAGAAGGTCACCGCCGACAACTACATCGACGCCTGGAACTACGGCGCCTACGCGCCGAACGGCCAGAACTCCAGCTACTTCTTCGAGAAGGTGGCCGGCTACGACGACCTCCAGGGCGAGAGCCCGAAGGCGACGACGATGAGCGGCCTGAAGAAGGTCGACGACCTGACCTTCACCGTGACGCTCAGCCAGCCGTACGTGGACTTCAAGTCCATGCTCGGCTACACCGCCTTCTACCCGCTGCCCAAGGCGGCCTTCTCCGCTCCGGGCGTGCTCGCCGAGGGCTACGAGCAGGCGCCGATCGGCCAGGGCCCGTTCAAGATGAAGGGCAACTGGCAGCACGACGCCAAGGTCGAGGTGGAGCGCTACGACGCGTTCCCGGGCCAGCAGCCCAAGGTCGGCGGCGTCGAGTTCCGCATCTACCAGCAGCCGACCGCCGCGTACGCGGACGTGCTGTCGGACAACCTCGACGTGATCAAGACGATCCCGACCGAGAACCTGTCGACCGCCGCGACCGACCTGGGTGACCGCTTCCAGCAGAGCCCGGCCTCGTCGCTGCAGGTGCTGGCCTTCCCGACGTTCCAGGAGGAGTTCAGCAAGCCCGAGGTGCGCAAGGCGATCTCGATGGCGATCGACCGGGACGAGATCACCAAGTCGATCTTCAAGGACTCGCAGCAGCCGGCCCGCTCGTTCGTCTCGCCGGTGGTCGCCGGTTACCGGGAGAACACCATCGGCACCGCCGGCGCGTTCGACCCGGTCAAGGCCAAGGCCATGTACGAGGCCGCGGGCGGCCCGAAGAAGATCGAGCTGTCCTACAACGGCGACGGCGGCCACAAGGACTGGATCGACGCCACCTGCAACCAGCTCAAGGCCAACCTGGGCGTGGACTGCGTCGGCACCGCCGAGCCGAAGTTCGCGGACCTGCTGACCAAGCTCAAGCAGAAGCAGCCGGTCGGCCTGTTCCGGATGGGCTGGGTCATGGACTACCCGTCGATGGAGAACTACCTCGGCCCGCTGTACAGCACCACCGGCTCGTCGAACTACTACGGCTACAGCAACCCGGAGTTCGACAAGCTGCTCGCCGAGGGCGCCCGCGCGGCGACCGAGGACGAGGCGATCAAGAAGTACCAGGCGGCGGAGGACCTGCTCGCGCAGGACATGCCGGTGATCCCGCTCCGGTACGGGCAGAACAACTTCGGCCACTCGACCAAGGTCAAGAACGTCCACGTGGACCTCTTCGACCGGGTGGACCTGCTGAAGATCGAACGCGCCTGACATCCCGCTGACGGGCCGGGCCACCCCCACGGGTGGCCCGGCCCTCGCATTGGCACGCATTTAGCCCGGTTTCGGCAGACTTGCCAGCATGCTCCGGTTCATCCTGCGGCGACTGCTCCAGATGGTCCTCGCCTTCTTCGGGACCACTCTGATCGTCTACGCGCTGATGTTCGCCGGGCAGGGCGACCCGATCCAGGCCCTCGCCGGGGAGCGGCCGGTGACCGCCGCGCAGCGGGCCTATCTGACCGAGAAGTACCACCTGGACGCGACAGGCGTCGGCGGCTTCTTCTACCGCTACTTCGACTACCTGGGCGGCCTGGTCCAGGGCGACCTCGGGCAGTCGCTGACCGGGCGGCAGATCAGCGACATCCTCGCCGCCGCCTGGCCGGTCACCCTGAAGCTGGCCGTGATCGCGATGGCCGTGACGGTGATCTTCGGGGTCACCGCGGGCGTGATCGCGGCGATCCGGCGTTCCGGCGTGTTCGACCACGCCACGCTCGTGCTCACGCTGCTGGTGCTCGGCATCCCCACGATCGTGCTGGCCCCGCTGGCCCAGTACTTCCTCGGCGTCCGGTGGCCGGTCTTCCCGCCCACCGCCGGAGCCCAGCCGTCCTTCTACGCGCTGCTGCTGCCCGGCATCGTGCTCGGCTCGCTGTCCCTGGCCACCGCGCTGCGGCTGACGCGTACCTCGGTGACCGAGAACCTGCGCGCCGACTACGTCCGGACCGCCCGCTCCAAGGGGCTGCGGCGACGCCGGATCGTCGGGGTGCACGTGCTGCGCAACTCGCTCATCCCGGTGGTCACCTTCCTCGGCGTCGAGCTGGGCAACCTGATGGGCGGCGCGATCATCACCGAGGGCGTGTTCAACGTCCCGGGCGTCGGCTTCAACCTGTTCCGCGGCATCCGCACCGAGGACGGCCCGCTGGTGGTCGGCATCGTCAGCGTGCTCGTCGTGGTCTACCTGCTGTCCAACCTGGTGGTGGACGTGCTCTACGCCGTCCTCGACCCGAGGATCCGCTATGAGTGAGCGCAGCGAGGTGCCGCAGTGAGCGACTTCGAGACGGTGGCGGCCACGGAGAACCAGGCCGCGCGGCGCGGCGTCTCCGGCGAACCGGGCACGCCGGGCCGGGCCGGGCGGCCGGACCGGGCCCGCAGCCTGGCCGGTGACGCCTGGCGGGACCTGCGCCGCAACCCGGTCTTCTGGATCAGCCTGCTCCTGGTGGTGCTGGTCGCCGCGATGGCGGTGGCGCCCGGGCTGTTCGCCGCCAACGACCCGCGCGACTGCGTGCTCTCCCGGCAGCACGCCGGGCCGTCCGGCGGGGCGATCTTCGGGTACGACTTCCAGGGCTGCGACACGTTCGCCCGGGCGGTCTACGGCGCCCGCGCCTCGCTGCTCGTGGGCGCGCTCTCCGCGCTGATCACCGGTGTGATCGCGCTCGTCGTCGGCATGCTCGCCGGCTACTTCGGCGGGTGGATCGACGCGGTGCTGTCCCGGGTGATCGACATCGTGCTCGGCATCCCGCTGCTGCTGGCCGCGATCGTGCTGCTCAAGCGTGTCAGCACCAGCGGCGACACGGTACGGCTGTTCGCGGTGATCCTCGTCCTGGCGCTGCTCGGCTGGACCACGGCGGCCCGGGTGGTCCGCTCCTCGGTGATCACCGCCCGGGAGCAGGACTACGTGGCGGCGGCCCGGATGCTCGGGGCGGGCAACGGCCGGATCATGTGGCGGCACATCCTGCCGAACGCGCTCGCCCCGGCCATCGTGGTGCTCACCATCGCGCTCGGGTCGTTCATCGCGGCCGAGGCGACGCTGAGCTTCCTCGGCATCGGGCTGAAGGCGCCGACCATCTCCTGGGGCATCGACATCGACGCCGGCCGGGTGCACATGCGGGAGTCGGCGACGCCGCTGATCGTGCCGTCGACATTCCTCGCCCTGACCGTGCTCGCCTTCATCATGCTCGGCGACGCGATCCGCGACGCCTTCGACCCGAAGCTGCGGTGACCCGGTGCGAGCGCGAGGAGTGAGCGCAGCGAGCCCCGCAGTCGCGAGCGAAAGGCAGGCACAGCCATGACGCAGAACGCGGTCCGGCCCACGCCGGCCTCACCCACCCCGCCCGGCGGGCACCTGCTGGAGGTACGGGACCTGCACGTCGAGTTCCGCACCCGGGAGGGCGTGGCCCGGGTGATCAACGGGGTGACGTACCACCTGGACGCCGGTGAGACGCTCGCGGTGCTGGGCGAGTCCGGCTCCGGCAAGTCCGTCACCGCGCAGGCGATCATGGGCATCCTGGACACCCCGCCCGCGTACGTGCGCGCCGGGCAGATCCTCTACCAGGGGCGGGACCTGCTCACCCGACCGGAGGAGGAACGCCGGCAGATACGCGGCGCCGAGATCGCGATGATCTTCCAGGATGCGCTGTCGGCGTTGAACCCGGTCTTCCCGGTCGGCTGGCAGATCGGCGAGTCACTGCGCGAGCGGGCCGGGATGTCGCGCGCCGACGCGCGCAGGCGCACCGTCGAGCTGATGGACCTGGTCCGGATCCCGGCCGCGGCGAAGCGGCTCGGCGACTACCCGCACCAGTTCTCCGGCGGTATGCGGCAACGCGTCATGATCGCCATGGCGCTGGCGCTGGACCCGAAGGTGCTGATCGCCGACGAGCCCACCACCGCGCTGGACGTCACGGTGCAGGCGCAGATCATGGACCTGCTGGCCGATCTGCGCCGGGACCTCGGCATGGCGCTCGTCCTGATCACCCACGACCTGGGCGTGGTCGCCGGTGTGGCGGACCGGATCGCGGTCATGTACGCGGGCCGGATCGTCGAGCACGCCGACGTGCACGCGCTGTACCGGGCGCCGGCCCACCCGTACACGAAGGGGTTGCTGGAGTCGATCCCGCGCCTGGACGTGCGCGGCCAGGCGCTGTCCAGCATCCGCGGGCTGCCGCCGAACCTGATGGCGATTCCGTCCGGCTGCCCGTTCCACCCCCGGTGCCCGTACGTCCAGCAGGTCTGCGTGGACGAGGTGCCGCACGACCTGGTGCTCGCCGACGGGCGGACCAGCGCGTGCCACTTCGCCCAGGAGGTGCACGATGACCGCGACGGCTGAACCCGCCAAGGTGCGCGGCGAGACGATCCTCGCCGTCGACCAGCTGGTCAAGCACTTCCCGATCAGCCAGGGTGTGCTGTTCAAGAAGACCATCGGCCAGGTCAAGGCCGTCGACGGCGTCTCGTTCGAGCTGCGGCGCGGCGAGACGCTCGGCGTGGTGGGCGAGTCCGGCTGCGGCAAGTCCACGCTGGCCCGGCTGCTCATGCGCCTGGAGACGCCGACGGCCGGGCGGGTCACGCTGGAGGGGCGCGACCTGCTCCGGGCGACCGGGGCGGACCTGCGCCGGTTGCGCCGGAACATGCAGATGGTGATGCAGGACCCGTACACCTCGCTGAACCCGCGGATGACGGTCGGCGACATCATCGGCGAGCCGTTCGAGATCCACCCGGAGGCCGCCCCGAAGCGCAGCCGGCGGCAGCGGGTGCAGGAGCTGCTGGACGTGGTCGGGCTCAACCCGGAGCACGTCAACCGCTACCCGCACCAGTTCTCCGGCGGTCAGCGGCAGCGCATCGGCATCGCCCGGGCGCTCGCGCTGCGGCCCGAGATCATCGTCTGCGACGAGCCGGTGTCGGCGCTGGACGTCTCGATCCAGGCCCAGGTGATCAACCTGCTGGAACAGCTCCAGGACGAGCTGGGGCTGTCCTACATCTTCATCGCGCACGACCTCTCCGTGGTGCGGCACATCTCCGACCGGGTGGCGGTGATGTACCTGGGCCGGATCGTGGAGATCGGCACCGAGGAACAGATCTACCAGCGCGCGACCCACCCGTACACCCAGGCGCTGCTGTCGGCGGTGCCGGTGCCCGACCCGGAGGCCCGCGACCGGCGGACCATCATCCGGCTCACCGGCGACGTGCCCAGCCCGGCCGAGCCGCCGTCCGGCTGCCACTTCCGGACCCGCTGCTGGAAGGCCGAGGAGGTCTGCGCGACCCAGGACCCGCAGGCGGTGCCCCGCGCGGCGGACCCGCACCCCAGCGCCTGCCACTTCGCCGAGGTGCGCACCGAGGCGTGACGACGAAGGCCCCGTCCCCCGGAGGAAGAGGGGGCGGGGCCTCCGATACGGGCACGCGTGCGGAAGGCGGACCCGGGACGAACCCGAGGCGGACCCGGCGGCGTGAGGCGCGCCGCCGTACCGGTGGACGGCAGCTCGCGGCGGAACCGCCGGGTCGACGCGGCGGTTCCGGTGCGGCGCGAGCGCGGTGTCCCGGTGTGGGCTGCGGGTTCGGTGCGGCTCAGGCGGCCGGCGGGGCGCGCGCGGCGAGCGGGCCGCGCGGCGGCAGCGGCACGACCAGCGGCCGGGGCGCGGGCACGACGGGTTCCGGCACGGCCGGGCCGGCCACGCGCGGGAGCGCGGCCGGGGCCAGGTCGTCCGGTCCGTCGGCGTAGCCGAGGCCGCCGCCGTGGTCGTGCCACGGCCCGGCGGCGAGCTCCGACCAGGAGATTTCGGGGTACGCGGCACGCAGCGCAACCGGGCTCGTTCCGCTCGCCGGGGCGGCGGCCGCAGCGGGCGGCGCGGCGGCGAACGCTTCGGCGGGTGGTGCGGCGGCGGGAGCGGGCCGCGCGGCGGCGGCGAGCGCTTCGGCGGCCGGCGCGGTGACCGCGGGCGCGGCGGCCGATCCCAGTCCGGCCAGGACGAACGCCAGCGTGACGACGACGGCGGTCAACCGGTCGCGAACGCGCATGGCACACCTGCCGGGCTCACAGACAGCGGAGACGGTCGATCGTCGCCGCGCACACGCTAGCAACCGCCTCCGGCGGCAGGCAACGGCACGGCGTCCGGGTGCGTCCGCCGTGTGGACGGCTGACGGCACCCGGACGCCGGACCGGTCAGTGGAAGAAGTGCCGGGTGCCGGTGAGGTACATGGTCACGCCGGCCGCCTTGCAGGCCGCGATGGTCTCCTCGTCCCGGATCGAGCCGCCCGGCTGGACGATCGCCCGCACCCCGGCGTCGATGAGGATCTGCGGGCCGTCGGCGAACGGGAAGAACGCGTCCGAGGCGCAGACCGAGCCGCGGGCCCGCTCGTCACCCGCCCGGCTGACCGCGAGCCGCGCCGAGTCCACCCGGTTGACCTGGCCCATGCCGACGCCGACGGTGGCGCCGTCGCGGGCCAGCAGGATCGCGTTGCTCTTGACCGCGCGTACCGCCCGCCAGGCGAACGCCAGGTCGCGCAGCGTCGCCTCGTCGGCCGGGTCGCCGGTGGCGAGCGTCCACCCGGACGGGTCGTCGCCGGGCGCGTCGACGGCGTCCCGCATCTGCACCAGCACGCCGCCGCTGACCTGCCGCCACTCGGCCGGCCGGGTGGCGAACGCGGGCGCCCGCAGCAGCCGGATGTTCTTCTTGGCCCGCAGCACCTCCAGCGCGCCCTCGTCGAAGCCCGGCGCCACGAGCACCTCGGTGAAGATCTCCGCGACCTGACCGGCCAGCTCCACGCTCACCGGCCGGTTCACCGCGATCACGCCGCCGAACGCGGAGACCGGGTCGCAGGCGTGCGCCTTGCGGTGCGCCTCGGCCACGTCCGCGCCGACCGCGATGCCGCACGGGTTGGCGTGCTTGATGATCGCCACCGCCGGCTGGTCCGGGAAGTCGTTCGCGGCCCGCCAGGCGGCGTCCGCGTCGACGTAGTTGTTGTAGGACATCTCCTTGCCGTGCAACTGCTCGGCCTGGGCCAGCCCGGCCGGCGCGCCCGGGTCGGTGTACAGCGCCGCCGCCTGGTGCGGGTTCTCGCCGTACCGCAGCACCGCCTGGCGGCGCAGCGCCAGGCCGGCGAACTCCGGCCAGCCGTCCTCGGCCGGCGACACCGTGGTGGCGAACCAGTCGGCCACCGCGACGTCGTAGTCGGCGATGTCGGCGAACGCGCGGGCGGCGAACGCCCGGCGCCGGGCCAGCGTGAAGCCGCCCTCGGCGAGCGCGGCCACCACCGCCGGGTACATGGCCGGGTCGGTCACCACCGCCACCGAGGCGTGGTTCTTCGCCCCGGCCCGCACCATCGCCGGACCCCCGATGTCGATCTGCTCCACGCACTCGTCGGCGTCGGCGCCGGAGGCGACGGTGGCCTGGAACGGATAGAGGTTGGAGACCAGCAGGTCGATGCCGGCGATGCCGTGCTCGTCGAGCTGGGCGGCGTGCGCGTCCTTGCGCAGGTCGGCGAGGAGGCCGCCGTGGATCTTCGGGTGCAGCGTCTTGACCCGCCCGTCGAGGATCTCCGGGAAGCCGGTGACCTGCTCGACCGGCGTCACCGGCACCCCGGCGCCGGAGATCGTCGACGCGGTGCTCCCGGTCGACACGATCTCCACACCGGCCTCGTGCAGGGCGCGGGCCAGCTCGACCAGGCCGGTCTTGTCGTAGACGCTGACCAGCGCGCGCCGGATCGGGCGGCGGCCGGCGTCCTCAGTGGCGTTCACGGGATGGTGACCTTTCTTCCGGTGATCGTCCAACCTTCACGGACCAGGCGGCCGACCTGCTCGACGAGCTGGCGCCGCTCGGCGGACTTGATGCGCTCGGTGAGCGCGTCCTCGTCGTCGTCGTCGTGCACCGGCACGGCGACCTGGGCCACGATCGGGCCGGTGTCCATGCCGGCGTCGACGAAGAACAGGGTGGCCCCGGTGACCTTGACGCCGTACGCCAGCGCGTCGCGGGGGCCGTGGATGCCGGGGAACGCCGGCAGCAGCGTGTTGTGCGTGTTGAGGTAGCGGTCGCCGAACGCGGCCAGGAACTCCGGGCCGACGAGCTTGAGGAACCCGGCGCTGATGACCAGGTCGGGCCGGTGCTCGGCGACCCGCGCGGTGAGCGCCTTGTCCCAGTCGGCGCGGGTGGGGTGGTCCTTGACGCGCTCGACGAAGGACGGCACACCAGCGGCGGCGGCCCGGTCCAGGCCGGCGATCCCGTCCCGGTCGGCGCCGACGGCGACCACCCGGGCGCCGTACCCGGGGTCGGCGGTGGCGTCCAGCAGCGCCTGGAGGTTGCTGCCGGAGCCGGAGACGAGGACGACGAGGCGGGCGACGGACGCGGGCTCGGTCACCGGGCAACCCTATCGGGCAGGTCAGGCGGCCCGGCCGCGGGGCGGCGGCCCATCGGGTGACCTCCCCGGTGGCGTGATCGCGGTACGCTGCCGGTCGCCCGGTGTCCGGCCCCGTGCCCGGCCCGCACCCCCAGTGAACCCGGCACGCCGCGTGCCGCCGGACCGAGGAGTAGTTCCCATGCAGCCCGGATACCCCCCGCAGCAGCCGCAGCAGATCGACAACAACATGACGATGTCCATCGTCGCGATCTTCCTGTTCTGGCCGCTCGCGATCCCGGCCATCATCAACGCGTCGAAGGTCAACCCGCTGATCCAGCAGGGTGACTACGCCGGCGCCCAGGCCGCAGCCGCCGAGTCCAAGAAGTGGTCCAAGTGGGCCCTCATCGTCGGTCTGATCTGGATCGCCGTCATCGTGGTGGGATGTTGCCTCCTCGGCGGCCTGGCTGGTCTCGCCGGCAACAGCGGCACGAACTGACCGACAACCCGAACCGACCTGAGGAGCACCCAGACATGCAGCCCGGTTACCCCGGACAGGACCCGTACGGCCAGCAGCCGAACCAGGACCCGACCGCCCAGCCGCACGACCCGTACGCCCAGCCGCAGTACGGCCAGCAGCCGACCTCGGGTCAGCCGTACGGCCAGCCCACCTCGGGTCAGCCCGCCTACGGCCAGGACCCGTACGCGCAGCAGCAGCCGTACGGCGCCGCGCCGCAGTACCCGGGTGCCGGCTACCCGGCCGGGGCGGGTCAGACCCCGAACAACACGCTGGGCCTCGTGTCCATGATCCTCGGTATCGCCTCGATCCCGCTGGTCTGCTGCTTCTACCTCGGCATCCCGCTGGGTATCGCCGCTGTCGTCACCGGCTACCTGGGCCGCCAGAAGGCCGCGCAGGGGCTCGCCAACAACGACGGTCAGGCCAAGACCGGTCTGATCTGCGGCGCGGTCGGCGCCGGCCTGGGCATCATCCTGATCATCCTGGGCATCGTCGCCAACGTCAGCCTGCCGGCCCAGCCCTGATCCTCCGCCGTCCAGGGGCGTCCACCTTCCGGTGGGCGCCCCTGACGCCTCTCCGGGCCCCGGCGGCGCGGGTCAGCGGGTGCGCGTCAGCGGGTGCGGGTCAGCGTGCGGGTGGCGGCGGCGCCGAGCACCGCGCCCACCCCGATCACGAGCGTGGCCACCGCGGCCACCGCCCACGGCGACGGCCCGACCTCGGCCAGCCGGCCACCACCGAGCGACCCGCCGGAGGCCGCCGCGAACAGCCCCAGCAGCGCGCCGGCGACCGGTCCGGCGAGCACGGCCGGAAGCAGCAGCGCCGGCCAGCGCACCTCGGCGCGTTCCTCGGCCGCCGCGCGCAGCAGCCGCCGGGCCAGCAGCCAGCCGGCCGCCATCGCGGCCAGCACCGGCACCGCCAGCAGCGCGCCACCCAGCCCGTCCATCGGGCCGCGCGGCAGGCCGGCCAGCAACGGTACGGCCGGCAGCGCGCCCACGGAGACCTCACTCGTACGGACGGCGGTGTCGGTGCCGACCGCGAACCCGGGACCGAGCAGATAGCTCGCCGACCAGGCGGTGGCGTTGGGCGCGTAGGCGATGCTGACCAGGGTGATGCCGGCCTGACCGGCCACCCCGGTCCGGTACGCCCCGATCATGTCGGCCGCGTCGCCGCCACCGGTGGCCACCGCCAGTCCGGCCGCGCCGGCACCCGCGCCGCACAGCAGCAGCGCGGCGACGAGTCCGGTGCGCAGACCGTCGCGCACCGGCGGTGGGCAGCGCGCCGCCAGCAGCGCCCACACGCCTGTGGTGCGCAGCGCGCCGACCAGGGCGGCGGGTATGCCGAACGCGGCGAATGTGAGCGCGGCGGTGACCGGGGAGACCCGCAGGCCGCCCGCGTCGACGGCGAACGCGGCGAGCGCGCCGAGCAGCGCGTACCCGATGCCGACCGCGACCGCGACGGTGAGCGCCTGGCGGGGCGAGCCGGCCCCGCGCGCGCCGACGGCCCGGCTGACGTGCACCCCGGCGCGGGTGAGCCGCCAGACGGCGAGCGCGCTGAGCGCGAGCGGCGTGAGGCCGAGCGGGCCGGCGGTGGTGCCCAACGGCACGCCGTGCCCGAGCAGCCATCCGGCCAGGCCGGCACGCAACGCGCCGCCGAGCGATCCGGCGTCCTCGCTGAGCTGGGCGAGGCCCAGCACGGCGGAGACCGGCAGCCAGGAGGTCAGCGCCGCCCAGAGCGCGGCCACCCCGGCGGCGACCGGCAGCGGGGCCCGGCTGCGGGGCTCCTCACCCGATCGGGGCGCGGGCACCCGGGCGGCCGGACGGGCACGGCCGGGCGGCCGGGCGCCGGCGGGGGGACCGGTGGCCGGACGGCGGGGCTGGTCAGGGGTGACGCGTGACATCGTGTCTACTCTGGCACGCCGCGCGGAGGACGGCAGTCCGATACCCGGTCGGCAGCGTGGCGAGTTCGCCGAACCCCGGTCCCACGGCGGTGATCCGGTCTAGCCTCGGCCTCAGACGCGACCGTTCCCGTCGCGGTGCCGACCGCTCGGAGGAAGCCGTGAACGCTCCGTACCCGCCGCCCCCGCCGCCACCGGCCGTCGGCCGGGACCGGACCACGCTCTGGGGCGTCCTCGGCATCGTCTTCGGCCTGTTCTGCTGCGGCATCCTGGGCATCGTCTTCGGCGCGCTGTCGATCCGCGACGCCCGGCGCAACGGCAAGTCCCAGTTGCTGGGCTGGCTGGCCATCGCGTTCGGTGTGATCAACATCGTCGCCAGCGCCATCGTGCGCGCCCGGGGCAACTCGTACTACCCGTACTGGTACCGCTGAACGCGAGGGGGCCGACCGGTTCCCCGGTCGACCCCCTCGGCACGTCGCTCCGACCGCTCAGCGGCCGGACATGATCTCCCGCATCAGGTTGGCGGTCTCGGTCGGGGTCTTGCCGACCTTGACGCCCACCGCCTCCAGCGCCGCCTTCTTGGCGTCGGCGGTGCCCGCCGAGCCCGAGATGATCGCGCCGGCGTGGCCCATGGTCTTGCCGGGCGGGGCGGTGAAGCCGGCGATGTAGCCGACCACCGGCTTGGTGACGTTGGCCTTGATGAACTCGGCCGCCCGCTCCTCGGCGTCGCCGCCGATCTCGCCGATCATGACGATGGCGTCGGTCTCCGGGTCCGCCTCGAAGGCGGCCAGGGCGTCGATGTGGGTGGTGCCGATGATCGGGTCACCGCCGATGCCGACGCAGGTGGAGAAGCCGATGTCGCGCAGCTCGTACATCATCTGGTAGGTCAGCGTGCCGCTCTTGCTGACCAGGCCGATCCGGCCGGAGCCGGTGATGTCGGCCGGGATGATGCCGGCGTTCGACGCGCCCGGCGAGGCGATGCCCGGGCAGTTCGGGCCGATGATCCGGGTGCGCTCGCCCTTGGACTTGTTGTACGCCCAGAACGCGGCGGTGTCGTGCACCGGGACGCCCTCGGTGATCACCACGGCCAGGTCGATGCCGGCGTCGATCGCCTCGACCACGGCGGCCTTGGTGAACTGCGGCGGCACGAAGATGACAGTGACGTCCGCGCCGGTCTCCTTCATCGCGTCCGCGACGGATGCGAAGACGGGCAGCTCGGTGCCGTCGAAGTCGACAGTGGTGCCGGCCTTGCGCGGGTTGACGCCGCCGACCACGTTGGTGCCGGCGGCGAGCATCCGCCGGGTGTGCTTGGAACCCTCGGAACCGGTCATCCCCTGCACGATGACCTTGGAGTCCTTGGTCAGCCAGATAGCCATTGTCAGACCCCCGCAGCTGCCAGCTCGGCGGCCCGCTCGGCCGCGCCGTCCATGGTGTCGACCCGCTGGATCAGCGGGTTGGCCGCGCCGTCGAGGATCGCCCGACCGGCCTCGGCGTTGTTGCCGTCGAGGCGGACGACGAGCGGCTTGGTGGCCTTCTCGCCGCGCTGCTCCAGCAGCGCCAGCGCCTGCACGATGCCGTTGGCGACCGCGTCACAGGCGGTGATGCCGCCGAAGACGTTGACGAAGACGCTCTTGACCGACGGGTCGGACAGGACGATCTCCAGGCCGTTCGCCATCACCTCGGCGCTCGCGCCGCCGCCGATGTCGAGGAAGTTGGCCGGCTTGACGCCGCCGTGCCGCTCGCCCGCGTACGCGACCACGTCGAGCGTGGACATGACCAGGCCCGCGCCGTTGCCGATGATGCCGACCTCGCCGTCGAGCTTGACGTAGTTGAGGTCCTTGGCCTTCGCGGCCTGCTCCAGCGGGTCCACCGACGCCTGGTCGACCAGGGCCTCGTGGTCCGGGTGCCGGAACGCGGCGTTCTCGTCCAGGGTGACCTTGGCGTCCAGGAGCAGCAGCTTGCCGTCCTTGGTGGTGGCCAGCGGGTTCACCTCGACGAGCGTGGCGTCCTCGGCCACGAACGCCTGCCACAGCTTGACCGCGACGTCGACCACCTGGTCGGCGATCTCGGCCGGGAAGCCGGCCGCGGTGACGATCTCGCGCGCCTTGGCCTCGTCCACGCCGGTGTTGGCGTCGATCGGCGCCTTCACGACCCGCTCCGGGGTCTCGGCCGCGACCTGCTCGATGTCCATACCGCCGGCCACGCTGGCGATGCAGAGGAAGGTGCGGTTCGCCCGGTCGAGCAGGTACGAGAAGTAGTACTCCTCGGCCACGTCCGCGGTCACGGTGATCATGACCTTGTGGACGGTGTGACCCTTGATGTCCATGCCGAGGATGTCGGTGGCGCGGGCCACCGTCTCCTCCGCGCCCTCGGCCAGCTTCACGCCGCCGGCCTTGCCGCGGCCACCGACCTTCACCTGCGCCTTGACGACCACCCGGCCGCCGAGGCGTTCGGCGATCGCGCGGGCCTCCTCCGGGGTAGTGGCGACGCCGCCGGCGAGCACGGGCAAGCCGTGCCGCTCGAACAGGTCCCGCCCCTGGTACTCGTACAGGTCCACGATTGCGCGTCCCGTCCCGTCTCCGCGGCGCGCCGTCGCGCCGCCACCAGCTTCGGAAAATCAGTTTGACGCCTGTCATCAGATGAGACAGGCCATTTGCCGCAGCCTAACGAGATGGGAACGGGCGGCAACCGAGCGGGTGCGGGGTGTGCGGTAATGCACAGGCCGGCGCCGGCCGGGCCGATCACCGCCGCGCCGGCGCACGCGGGCGTCAGCCGTCCGGGGGATGTCCGGGCCGGGGCGTAACCGCCCGTCGTGGGCGTCGTTGAGTGTGATGTCGGCGCGCTGGTCAAGCGCGACGACGGGAGCGGCCGATGCCCTGTCGGTCGAGGGGTGGCGGCGGGGCATCGTGCATAGAGGGGCCGGGCGTGTGAGGGGTGCGTCCGGCCCCTCCCCCGTGCCCGGAGCCGGAAACGCGGCGGGTCAGCCGACCGGCTGGGCGACGTTCTCCCGCACCCACTCGACGATCGACCCGGTGGTGGCACCCGGGGTGAAGATCTTCGCGACGCCGAGCCGCTCCAGCTCCGGGATGTCGGCCTCGGGGATGATGCCGCCGCCGAACACCACGATGTCGGTGGCGTCGCGCTCGGTCAGCAGTTCGACGACGCGCTTGAACAGCGTCATGTGCGCGCCGGAGAGCACCGAGAGGCCGACCGCGTCCGCGTCCTCCTGGATCGCGGTCTCGACGATCTGCTCGGGCGTCTGGTGCAGGCCGGTGTAGATGACCTCCATGCCCGCGTCCCGCAGGGCGCGTGCGACGACCTTCGCGCCCCGGTCGTGGCCGTCCAGGCCGGGCTTCGCGACGACGACCCGGATACGAGAGCTCATCTGCGCACACCTTTCACCGGCACTCCTGACCTGAACGAACGGTAACCCGGCCGGGCGGAGGGCGGGAAGCCGGGCCGGACCTTCCCACATACGAGCCGTCCCCCTACCGCCCTCCCGGGTACGCGGAAAGCCGGACACCTCCGCCGTTCGGTCACTGTCCGCGACGAACGGGCAGTCGACAGGCCATCCGACCGGCGGCACGAGATATGACAAGGTCGGATGGAATTGGACATAACGAATCAGCACTTCGGCGCTTCGGCTTGTGACAGGAGTGGCGGTTGGCTAACGTGTCCACGGTTGTCATCAGGTCCACGGACGGGTGACGACGCGACACCGGAGGTTCGACCGAGCCTCACCGAACGGTCCGGAGTCGCATCGGATCCCCGACAACGGAGGGTGTGCGTGCGCCAGCGCCTGTCGTCTGAGCCCGATCGCTATCGCGGCCGCCGCCGCGTACCCACCCCCCCGCGGAGCCGCTACGCCGCGGTGGTCACCACCGCGTTCGTCGGCGCCGGCATCGTCGCCATCGGCGCGAACGCCCTCCCCGACGCCAAGAGCGTCAGCCCGTCGGTCCTCGACGAGCTCCGGCAGGCCTCGGTCGCCAGCCAGGACGCCGCCGACCGCGGCAAGAGCGCGGACACCGCCTCCCGCTCCGACCGCTCCGACAGCAGGGCCGCCGAGCAGGACCCGTGGCTCCTGCCGCTGCACGGCTACGACTTCAAGTCCCCGTACGGCATGCGCTGGGGCAAGCTGCACACCGGCATCGACCTGGTCGCCCCGGAGGGCACGCCCTACAAGGCGGTCCACGCCGGCACCGTCAGCAAGGCCGGCTGGTTCGGCGGCTACGGCTACGCCGTCATCGTGAAGCACTCCGACGGCAGCGAGGCCATCTACGGCCACTCCTCCGCCGTGACGGTCAAGGAGGGCCAGGAGGTGAAGGCCGGCGACCAGCTCGGCCTGGTCGGCAACACCGGCCACTCCTACGGCTCCCACCTGCACCTGGAGATCCATGTCAAGGGCCAGCCGCAGGACCCGGTGGCGTTCCTCAAGGACCGCGGAGTGGACATTCAGCTCGAAGTCGAGGAAGTTTACAGCGACGTAGCCGCGTCCTGACGCTCCGCACGCCCCTTCACCGCCCGGATCGCATGGTCCGGGCGGTTTCGTCTGCGCCGATGTCTGCCAGGTCACACCGACGGGTGTGAGCGGGAGCACATCGACCGATGATCGTCTCTTCGACCGAACCGGCTGGCCGGTTCGAAACCGGACGCGCGGCGGCAGCGCGGACCACCGTCTCCACACCCCCGATACCCGCTGCGACCTGCACCGACACCAGTATTTCGAGGTCACGTGCCCCTCGAAACCGATGAAGGATCCCGTGCAGCACAGCAGCCCCACCCCGGACAACGCTCCCGCCCGGCACCGGCGCCCGCGCCGCGCCCGGCGCACCGTTTACGTGGTCACCGGCGCGGTGGCCCTGCTCGGCCTCGGCATCGGTGGCGTGGTCGCCACCACCGCCCCGTCCGACCCGACGCCCGCCGCCGTCGACCTCGGCGCAGCGGCCCGCGCCGACGACGCCGCCCGCGCCGACCGTTCGGACCGCCAGCCGGTCACCCCGTCCGCCGTACCGGCCAGCCCTTCGCCGAGCCCGAGCGCCGGCGCGACCAGCCCGGCGCCGAAGAAGACGGCGACCTCGAAGCCCAAGCCGAAGCCGACGAAGAAGAAGACAGCGGCGAAGAAGCCGACCTGGGTCATCCCGATGAAGGGCGCCGACATCACGTCCTGCTACGGGCCCCGCTGGGGCACCCAGCACGCCGGTATCGACTTCGCCATGCCCTCCGGCACGCCGATCCACGCCGCCGCCGCCGGCACCGTGGTCAAGGCCGGCGACGTGGGCGACGGCTACGGCATCTCGGTCTTCATCGACCACCACAATGGCTACCTGACCCACTACGCCCACCAGAGCCGGCTCGCCGTCGGCGTCGGCGACACGGTCAAGGCCGGTCAGGTCATCGGCTACGAGGGCTCCACCGGCGACTCCACCGGCCCGCACCTGCACTTCGAGGTGCACCAGGGCGCGATGTGGAACCAGATCGACCCGGCGCCGTTCCTGCGTGCCCGGGGCATCAGCGTGGCCTGCTGACGCGGGTGATCCATCGGCGTGGCCGAGCCGTCTCCGGCTCGGCCACGCCTTCGGTTCGTCAGGGGGTCACCCGGGTGGCCGGGCTGTCGCCGGGCAGGCCCGACATGTCCGTCTCGACCGGCGGCACCGGAGTGGCGCCGAGGACGCTGCCGTCGGTGGCGTACGCGGTGAGGGTGGCCGGCTGGTCCGGCGATACCCGGGTGGTGCCCGCCTTCGACGCGTCGAGCGCGACGGCGACCGGGGGTGCGCCGCCGACCGTGACCGTGACCCGGGCCGCGTCCGGCGGGGCGATCACCCGCACCTGGCCGGTGGGCGGACGGGTGCCGTCGTCGGCCCGGATCCGCCAGCCGACCGGCCGCCGGTCGGCGCCCTCGGCCGGCAGCAGCAGCCGCAGGTCGACCCCCCAGCCGGTGCGGTGGTCGCCGTGCATCGCGTACGCGATCACCCCGCCGCCTGCGGGCTGCACGGTGAGCAGCGCGGCGGGCCGGCCGCCCTCGGTGCCCGACCACAGCACCCGTACCGTCGTCCCGGCCACCGGGAGGCGGCTGTCGAGAAGCGCCCATCCGGCGACGTCGCGCAGGTCGGCGTCGGCCATCGGCGTGCCTCGGGCGCCCCGCCGGGCGGCGGTGAGCAGGACGTCCATCTCCCGCGCGGTCGGGTCGATCCCGGCGTACGGGCCGCCGCCCAGGCCGCCCTGGAAGAGCACATGGTTGTCGTCGCCGACCCGGACGACGGGTTCGTGCCGCAGCGGCCCGGGAGGCAGGACGGCGAAGCCGACCCCGCTGCCGTCCGCCCGCGCGATGTCCTCGTACTCCAGCGTTCCCCTCGGCGTGTACCGGGGGTCGCCACTGATCCTCACGGTGGAGCTCGGGGGCCCGACGACGACCGCGAATGCGCCCCCGTCCGGACCGGCCTGCATCAGCGTCATGACCGGGTCGTCGGCGGCCTCGCTGTGACCGGCGTAGCGCATCTGCCCGGCGTCGGCACCGGCCGGGCCCGCGTACCAGACCAGCGTCTCCTTGGTGAGCAGGCCGAACCGCAGCGGCACCGCCACCAGTGCGACCCGGCGGCCCGGCCGGTCACTGCCGTAGAGCAGACGGATCCGGTCGCGATCCCCGACCTTCCAGAAGCCGTCCGTCTTCGAGCCGCCGAGTGCGGTGGGGCGGCCCATCGCCGGATCGGCGCTGATCCGCTCCCGTAGCGTGTCCAGCCAGGCCCGGTCGCCGGCGAGCGCGCCCCGGGGCGGCGCGTCGAGCAGCGCCGCCGGGGCGGCGGCGACCGCGATGCCGGGCGCCCAGCCCGGGAGGGGCACCACGTTGGCCTGGACCCCGACGAGCGCGGCCACGACCGCTGCCACAGCCGCCCGGATCAGCCGGTTGCGCCGGTGCCGTCGCTCGCGCCGGGCGAACCCCGGCCACGGGTCCTCGGGTACGCCGACACCGTGCGCGGCCTGGCACAGCGCGGGACCGAGCGTCGAACGGGCGAAGTTCTCGGTCATACCGGATCCTCCTGGAGCAGTGCCGGGGACGCAGGGGCGGGCGGGGCGAACTCGACCCGCAGCCGGGCCAGCCCGCGCGACGCCTGGCTCTTCACCGAGCCGACGGAGCAGCCGAGAACCCGGGCGGTGTCCGCCTCGCTGAGGTCCTCGAAGTAGCGCAGCACCAGAACGGCCTGGGTTCTGGGCGGTAGCCGGCGCAGCGCGGCGAGCAGCAGTCGCCGCTGCTCCACCTGCGCGTACGCGTCAGGCACCGGCGCGCTGTCGGAGGTCAGCAGCGGCACCTCCAGCGGCCGCCGCCGACGCCGCCAGGAGATGGCCGTGTTGACCATCGCCCGGCGCACGTAGACCTCGGGCGCGTCTCTGCGCAGCACCCTCCCCCAGCGCCGATGGGTCTTCTCCAGCGCCGACTGGACCAGGTCCTCGGCCGTCCCCCGGTCGCCGGTCAGCAGGTAGGCGGTGCGGACCAGCCGTCCCCACTGTGCTTGGACGAACAGCCGGAACTGTTCGTCGTCCTCGTCGCGGCTCACGCCACCTCCAGGTCGCATCCGTCTCGCGTCCACGAGCGGATGCAGGGTGAGACGCGATCGGTGACGTCCGGGGTTGAGTGAGGGCGGTCAGGACCGCCCGACGCTCAGAGCTTGTCGATCGGGGCGTGCCGCAGCACCAGCCACATGGTCTGGTCGCCGAAGTCGATCTGGGCCCGGGCGCCCGGCCCGGCGCCCTCCACCGCCAGCACCCTGCCCAGGCCGTACCGCTGGTGGTTGACCCGGTCGCCCACCGAGACCTTCGGGGCCTGCTTCAGCTCGCTCGCGGTGGCCAGGCGGCTGGCGTCCACGCCCAGCCGCTTCGCCAGCTCGGTCGCTTTGGGCGTGCCGCCGGCGAAGCCGCCGCGGCCCAGCCGGTCCGCCCGGCCGCCGACGCCACCGCCTCCGCCGCCCCACGAGGTGTACGACCCCTCGGTGCGCTCCCAGCGGACCAGCTCCGGCGGCAGCTCCTCCAGGAACCGCGACGGCGGGTTGTAGGCGGGCGCGCCCCACGCCGACCGGGTCACCGCGCGGGACAGGTAGAGACGCTGGCGGGCCCGGGTGATGCCCACGTACGCCAGCCGCCGCTCCTCCTCCAGCTCACGGGTGTCGCCGAGCGAGCGCAGGTGCGGGAAGACGCCGTCCTCCAGGCCGGTCAGGAAGACCACCGGGAACTCCAGGCCCTTGGCGGTGTGCAGCGTCATCAGCGTGACGACACCCTGGTGGTCCGGGTCGTCGGAGGGGATCTGGTCGGCGTCGGCGACGAGCGCCACCTGCTCCAGGAAACCGGCGAGCGTGGCCCGCTCGTCGTCGGCGCCGAGCGCCTCGATCCGCTCGGTGTACTCCCGCGCGACGCTCACCAGTTCCTGGAGGTTGTCCACCCGGCCGGCGTCCTGCGGGTCGAGGCTCTCCTCCAGCTCGGCCAGGTAGCCCGAGCGGGTCAGCACCGCCTCCAGCACCTCCTCCGGCGTGCCGGTGTCGGCCAGCTCCCGCGCCGCGTCGAGCAGGGCGACGAACTCGGCGATGCCGTTCGCCGCCCGGGTGGAGATGCCCGGTGCGTCCTTGGCCCGGCGCAGCGCGGCGCCGAAGGAGATGCGGTCCCGCGCGGCCAGCGCCTCCACGCACGCCTCGGCGCGCTCGCCGATGCCCCGGCGCGGGGTGTTGAGCACCCGGCGCAGGCTGACCGTGTCGTCGTCGTTCACCACCGCGCGCAGGTACGCGAGCGCGTCGCGGACCTCCTTGCGCTCGTAGAAGCGCACCCCGCCGACCACCTTGTAGGGCAGGCCGACCCGGATGAACACCTCCTCGAACACCCGGGACATGGCGTTGGTGCGGTAGAACACCGCCACGTCACCCGGGCGGGTCTCGCCGTCGTCGACCAGCCGGTCGATCTCCCGGGCCACCCAGTCGGCCTCGGCGTGCTCGGTGTCGGCGACGTAACCGACGATCTGCTCGCCGGACCCGGCGTCGCTCCACAGCCGCTTCGGCTTCCGGGAGGTGTTCCGGTCGATCACCGCGTTGGCCGCGTTGAGGATGGTCTGGGTCGAGCGGTAGTTCTGCTCCAGCAGGATCGTGCGGGCGTCGGTGAAGTCCCGCTCGAACTCCAGGATGTTGCGGATGGTGGCGCCGCGGAACGCGTAGATCGACTGGTCGGCGTCACCGACCACGCACAGCTCGGCCGGCGGGATCCCCTCGGTCCCGGAGACCAGCTCCTTGATCAGCACGTACTGGGCGTGGTTGGTGTCCTGGTATTCGTCCACCAGCACGTGCCGGAACCGGCGCCGGTAGCTCTCCGCCACGTGCGGGTGCGACTGGAGCAGGTGCACCGTCGTCATGATCAGGTCGTCGAAGTCCAGCGCGTGCGCCTCGCGCAGCCGCCGCTGGTAGAGCGTGTACGCCTCGGCCAGCGCCCGCTCGTTCGGCCCCTTGGCCCGGCCGGCGAACTCCTCCGGGTCGACCAGCTCGTTCTTCAGGTTCGACACCTGGGCGGCCAGGCCCCGGGCCGGGTAGCGCTTCGGGTCCAGGTCCAGCTCGCGGGCGACCATCTGCATCAACCGGCGCGAGTCGTCCGCGTCGTAGATCGAGAACGTCGACTTCAGGCCGGCGTGCTCGTGCTCGGCCCGCAGGATGCGTACGCAGGCGGAGTGGAACGTCGAGACCCACATGAGCCGGGCGCGCGGGCCGACCAGCGCGGCCACCCGCTCCTTCATCTCACCGGCGGCCTTGTTGGTGAACGTGATCGCGATGATCTCGCCGGGGTGCACGTCGCGGGCGCCGAGCAGGTAGGCGATCCGGTTGGTCAGCACCCGGGTCTTGCCGGACCCGGCGCCGGCCACGATCAGCAGCGGGGAGCCGGCGTGGGTCACCGCGTCCCGTTGGGGGCCGTTCAGGCCGTCGAGGAGGGCCTGCGGGTCCGACCCGGCGCCCGCAGGGCGGCGGGCCGGGGTGGGCCGGGACTCCGGCGCGGGCGGGGACGCGGGAATGTCGAAGAGAGGATGCATCGCAGCCCGAGTCTATGCCGCCGGGCGGACACTTCCCCGCCCGCGCCGCCGCCCGGCGCACGCCGTCACGTCTCACCTGTTGGTGCGTCTTCTTGCGCGCCCGCCCAGGTGGTCGGCATACTCGACGACGTGTTCGATCAGCGCTTCTACTTTTACTACGGCACCGGGAGTCCGGCAGCCGTGGGTCGCGCCTGATCACAGACCTACGAAACGCCCCGGGCTCCCCAGAGCCCGGGGCGTTTTCGTTCCGGGATCCGGGTACCGGGCCCGAGCCCCGAGAGGGACGACGATGATGACTGACGTGGTGGAGTCCAGCGGCAGCCTGGCGCCGCACGACCGGCCGGCCGGCGACCCGACCGGGGCCGCGGCCGCCCGGACCGGCACCGACGACGCGGCGGCGGCGGAGCGGATCGGCGAGATCCGGCGGCGGATCGACGAGATCGACCGCACCCTCGTCGCGCTCTGGCAGGAGCGGGCAGCGCTCTCCCAGGAGGTCGGCGCGACCCGCATGGCATCCGGCGGCACCCGGCTGGTGCTCTCCCGCGAGCGGGAGATCCTGGAGCGGTTCCGGGCCGAGCTCGGCGCGGACGGCACCCAGCTCGCGCTCCTGCTGCTGCGCGCCGGCCGCGGCCCGCTGTGACGCCGGCGGAGACGCGGTGACGCCCACGGAGACGACGAACCGCCTGCCGGTGTCGTGATCGACACCGGCAGGCGGTCCGGTTGGATCAGGCCACCTCGTGGGTGACGACGATCTCCCGCTTCTCCGCGAAGTGGCAGGCGCTCGGGTGGTCCGAGCCCGGCCGGATCTGGAGCAGCGGCACCTCCTGGGCGCAGATGTCCTGCGCCTTCCAGCAGCGGGTCCGGAACCGGCAGCCCGAGGGCGGGCTGACCGGCGAGGGGACGTCGCCCTGGAGCCGGATGATCGCCTTGCTCTCCCGCACGGTCGGGTCCGGCACCGGCACCGCCGACAGCAGCGCCTGGGTGTACGGGTGGGTCGGCCGCTCGTAGATCTCGTCCTCGGTGCCGATCTCCACCATCTTGCCCAGGTACATCACCGCGACCCGGTCGGAGAGGTGCCGCACCACGGACAGGTCGTGCGCGATGAAGACGTACGACAGCCCGAACTCGGCCTGGAGCTTCTCCAGCAGGTTCATCACCTGGGCCTGGATCGAGACGTCCAGGGCCGACACCGGCTCGTCGCAGACGATCACCTCGGGCCGCAGCGCCAGCGCCCGGGCGATGCCGATGCGCTGCCGCTGACCGCCGGAGAACTGGTGCGGGTACCGGTTGATGTGCTCCGGGTTGAGGCCGACCAGGTCCAGCAGCTCCTTGACCTTGCTGCGCCGGCTGCCGCGCGGGGCCACCTCGGAGTGGATCTCGAACGGCTCGCCGATCAGGTCACCCACCGTCATCCGGGGGTTGAGCGAGGTGTACGGGTCCTGCATCACCAGCTGGATCTGCCGGCGCAGCCGCCGCAGCGCGCCACCGGAGAGCTTGGAGATGTCCTGGCCCTTGTAGAGCACCTGGCCGCCGGTCGGCTTCTCCAGGTTCATCAGCACCCGGGCGAGCGTCGACTTGCCGCAGCCCGACTCGCCGACCACGCCGAGCGTCTCGCCGGCCTTGAGTTCGAAGGAGACGCCGTCGACCGCCTTGACCTGGCCGATGGTCTTCTTGAACACCACGCCCCGGGTCACGGGGTAGTGCTTGACCAGGTCACGAACCTCGATGATGTGCTCAGTCACGGTTCACCAGCTCCTCGGCGAAGTGGCAGGCGCTGGCCCGGCCGTTGCCCAGTTGCAGCAGCGGCGGGACGTTCTCCCGGCACACCGGCTGCGCCATCGGGCAGCGTGGGTTGAACGCGCAGCCCGGCGGGATGTTCATCAGGTTCGGCGGGAGGCCCTTGATGGTACGGAGCTCCTGGCCCTTCTCGTCCATCCGCGGGATCGAGTTGAGCAGGCCGAGCGTGTACGGGTGTGCCGGCTTGCGGTACAGGTCGTAGACGTCGGCTTCCTCGACGATCCGGCCGGCGTACATGACCGCGATCCGGTCCGCGACGTCGGCGACCACGCCGAGGTCGTGGGTGATCAGGATCATGCCCATCTGCCGTTCCCGCTGGAGCTCGCCGAGCAGGTCCATGATCTGGGCCTGCACGGTCACGTCCAGCGCGGTGGTCGGCTCGTCGGCGATCAGCACCTCGGGGTCCAGCGCCAGCGACATGGCGATCATGGCGCGCTGCCGCATACCGCCGGAGAACTGGTGCGGGTAGTTGCTGAACCGGCCCTTGGCGTTGGGGATCTTCACCTGGTCGAGCATCTCGATCGCGCGCTTCTTCGCGTCCGAGCGGCTCATGCCGCGGCGGATGCGGAACTGCTCGGCGATCTGGAAGCCGACTGTGAAAACCGGGTTGAGGGCCGAGAGCGAGTCCTGGAAGATCATGGCGATGCCCTCGCCCCGGATCCGCCGCCGCTGCTCGGGGGACATGGTGAGCATGTCCTTGCCGTGGAAGCGGACCTGGCCGCCGGTGACGAAGCCGGGCGGGGTGTCCAGGATGCCCATGATGGTCTGCGCGGTGACGCTCTTGCCGGAGCCGGACTCGCCGAGCACGGCGAGGGTCTCCCCCGCGTCGACGTGGTACGTGACTCCGTTGATGACCTTGGCGACGCCGTCCCGGGTGCGGAACTCCACCCGAAGGTCGTCGACCTCGAGCAGGCGGCCCGAGGGGCGGCCGGATCCGTCGGCGCCCGGGGCGGACTGCTCGGACACGAGAATGTCGGACAACTCAGTTCCCCTAACGGAGCTTCGGGTCGAGGGCCTCGCGGACCGCCTCGCCGAGCATGACGAAGCTCAGCACAGCGGCGACGAGGAACGCGGCGGGGAAGAACAGCAGGAACGGCGAGACCCGGATGTAGTTCTGCGCCTCGCTGATCATGATGCCCCAGGAGACGACCGGGCTCTTCAGGCCGATGCCCAGGAACGAGAGCGTGGCCTCCGCACCGATGAACGAGCCGACCATGATCGTGCCGTAGACCAGCAGCGGGGCCAGGCAGTTCGGCAGCAGGTGCTTGAGGATGATCCGGCCGGTGCCGGCGCCGAGCGCGCGGGCCGCCACGATGTAGTCGGCCTCCTTGGTGGCGAGCACCGAGGAGCGCATCAGCCGCATCACGACCGGCCAGCTCAGCACGCTCAGGGACAGGATGACCAGCCCCATGATCGTCCACTCGCCGTTGTCGGTGCCGGATCCGTTGAACGTGGTCAGGATGACGATCGCGCCGAGCACGAACGGAAGGCCGAAGAAGATGTCCGCGATGCGGGACAGCAGCGCGTCCACCCAGCCGCCGCGGTAGCCGGCGATGATGCCCATCGTGCCGCCGACGAGCAGCGTCAGGACGGTGGAGACCACAGCGACGACGATCGAGGCGCGGGCGCCGTAGATGACCCGGGCGTAGACGTCGCGGCCCTGCACGTCGTAGCCGAACCAGGCGGAGGAGGACGGCTCGACCCGGCTGCGCTCCAGCGTGCCGTTGACCGCGTCGCCGGAGGTGAACAGCCAGGGGAAGGCCGCCATCACGAGGAACACCACGATGATCGTCGCCGAGATCCAGAACAGGGGCTTGCGGCGAAGGTCGATCCAGGCGTCGCCGAGCAGACCACGCGGCTTCTGCTGCTTCGCGCTCTCCGGCAGGCCGGCGTTTGTGGGAGCGCCCGAACCGGCCTCGGTGGGCATGGTCGCGGGCGGCGTCGACACGATCGACGCGGTACTCGGGTCACTCATGCCCGCACCTCGCTGCGCTCGGCGCGGGCGTGGTTGCCCGCGCAGACTGCTGGGACGATTCGTTCGCTGCGGCGGTCACTCATAGCGGATCCTCGGGTCGAGGGCGGCGTAGAGCAGGTCGACCACCAGGTTCATCACGAGATAGACGAGCACCAGCACCACGACGATGCCGACAACGGTAGCGCTCTCCTTCGTGACAATCGAGCGGAGCACCTGCCGGCCGATGCCGTTGATGCCGAAGATGCCCTCGGTCACGATCGCGCCACCCATCAGGGCGCCGAGGTCGGTGCCGAGCAGCGTGACCACCGGGATGAGCGAGTTGCGCAGCAGGTGCACGCCGACCACCCGGCGCATCGGGAGGCCCTTGGCGATCGCGGTGCGGACGTAGTCGGCACGCCGGTTCTCGGCGATGCTCGTACGCGCCACCCGGGCGATGTACGCCATCGATGCGCTTCCGAGCACGAAGCCCGGCACGATCAGTTCACTGAACCGCATCTCGTTGGACACGGTCGGGTTGATGATGCCCCACTTCACACCGAGCAGCCACTGCAGCACGAAGCCGATGACGAAGACCGGCAGGGCGATCAGGAAGAGGGTGGAGACCAGGACCAGGTTGTCCAGGAAGCCGTTGCGCCGCAGACCGGTCAGGATGCCCGCGCCGAGACCGATCACGGCCTCGATGGCGAGGGCGACCACCGCCAGCTTCAGGGTGTTCGGGTACGACGTGGCGATGATGTCGCTGATCTCGCGACCGCCGAACGTGATACCGAAGTCACCCTGCACAAGGTTCTTCATGTAGCTGGCGTACTGCACCCAGATCGACTCGTCGAGGTTGTACTTCTCGGTCATCATGGCCCGGTAGTTCGGGGGGCAACCGCGGTCGCCGCACTTGCCGGCGAAGGGGTCACCGGGCACGGACCAGACGAGCCAGTAGATCAGGAACGTCGTGCCGATGAACACCGGCACGAGTTGCAGCAGCCGTCTCAAGAGATAACGGCCCATGGGGTGGTCCTCCAGACAGGGAGCGCCGGGTGAGCCGGCGCGGCGGCGACAACGTGCGAGGGGTTCGTTGTACACCCCCTCGCGGAACGGCCCCGGGTCGGGCTCACCGGTAGGCGAGCCCGACCCGGGGTCAGACCGTTCGGATCAGAGCTCGACCGAGGTGATGTCGAGCTCGCCGACGTTGGTCAGCTCCAGCTTCTTGATCTTCTCCGAGTGGCCGGACTGCTGGCCACCGAAGTAGATCGGCATCGACGGGACGTCCTGGTCGATGAGCTTGACGGCCTCAGCGAACTTCTTGTGGGCCTCCTCGATGCTGGGGGCCGCGGTGGCCTCCTTGGCGAGGGCGTCCACCTGCGGGTTGCTGTACTTGCCGTCGTTCGAGGAACCGCCGGTGACGTAGAGCGGGTTGATCCAGTTCTCCACGTCCGGGTAGTCCTGCTGCCAGCCGGCCCGGTACGCGCCGGTCATCTTGTAGGCGTTGATGTTGGCGCGGAAGACCGCGAAGGTCGGCACGCCGACGGCAACCGCGTCGATGTTCAGGTTGGTCTTGATCTGCTGCGCGACGGCCTCCATCCACTCCTTGTGGCTGGCGTCCGCGTTGTACGACAGGGTCAGCTTGCCCTGGAAGCCACCGGCCTCCTGGAGGAGCTGCTTGGCCTGGG
Organism: Micromonospora sp. CPM1; assembly: GCF_023896895.1. Taxonomy (NCBI): domain Bacteria; kingdom Bacillati; phylum Actinomycetota; class Actinomycetes; order Micromonosporales; family Micromonosporaceae; genus Micromonospora; species Micromonospora sp. CPM1. The sequence continues at coordinate 223,199 of NZ_JAMHIU010000008.1, read as the reverse complement.
CCACGTCGAACTTGCAGGCGGTGCAGTTGCCCGGCTCGGCGCCCGGGGTCAGCGGGTTGGCCCAGCTGTCGGCCGGCTTACGGGTACCGAAGAAGATCTTGTCGGTGATCGACTGCCGGTCGATGGACAGCGAGATCGCCTTGCGCAGCTTCGGGTTCTGGAAGCGCTTGTCGTAGATCGGGAAGGCGATGATGCCGGTCGACGGGGTGGTCGAGGCCATGGCCCGGTCGGCCAGGTCGGTCTTCCACTTGTCACCGGCCAGCGCGGAGACCGGAACCTGCTGCTGGAAGTCCAGGTTGCCGGCGAGCAGGTCGTTGTACGCCGCCGTGTCGTCCTGGTAGATCTTGACGGTGACGTCCTTGATCTTCATCTTGTCGCGCAGGCTGTAGTCGTCGAAGCGGGTCAGCTTGATCTCGACGTCGTCCTGCCAGGAGACGAGGCTCACCGGGCCGTTACCGATCGGCTTCTTGCCGAAGTCCGCCGGGGTGGACGAGAAGAACGCGTCCGGCAGCGGCACGAAGGCGCTGTAGCCGAGCTTGGTCGGGAACACGGCGGTCGGCGCGGAGAGCGTGACCTCGAAGTTCCAGTCGTCGACGACCTTCAGGCCGGACATCTCCTTGGCCTTCGGCTCCGGGGCCTTCTGCGGGCCGTCCGGGCCGTCCGGGTCCTCGGTGTAGACCTCGTCGAAGCCCTGGATGTCGGCGAAGAAGGAGGCGTTCTGCGCGCCGTTCGGGCCGTACGCCGCCCAGTTCCAGGCCTTGACGAAGCTCTCGGCCTTGACGGTGGTGCCGTCGTGGAACTTGGTGTTCTGCTTGATCTTGATCTTGAAGACCTTCGAGTCGCTCGTCTCGATCGACTCGGCGAGCAGGTTCTGCGGCGCCCCACCGTTGTTGGGGTACTCGACCAGACCGCTCCACAGCCAGTCGATGATCGCGCCGCCACCGGTCTCGGTGGTGTTCGCCGGAACCAGGGGGTTCTCCGGCTGGGTGCCGTCGATGACGATGGCGCCGTCCTTGCTAGCGCCGGCGTCGCCACCGTCGTTGTTCCCGCTGGAGCAGCCGGACGCGACGAGCGCGAATGCCGCGCCCACCGCGAGCGCGCCGCTCGCCCGCTTCGAGACTCTCATTCCGAGGGGCCTCCTCTTTCTAACCTGGTTCCGTCGTGAGTTTCACGCACGTCTTTGGGGGTGACACCACCGGCGACCCGAACCGCAGGACGCCGGTTTACCGCAGAGGAATTCGGGACACCCCAGGGGTACCGATCCGCCGGGCGCCACACCCTGGACGAGACACCGCGCAGGGTCGGCGACCACGCGGCGGCGCGAAAGACGGCGTCACGTGGTCGGCAGGCCCGACGAGATGCCTCACACCGGGGGGTGAGGTGCTGCCACTGTGACACCAACCGGCCCTTTCCGTGAAGGTGCCGTTATCAAGCCGTTAGTTGGTCGCCACGTTGCCGATACTTGAGAAAAGATCACAAAGCGTACGGACGATAGGGCCCTGAACAGGCAAGACGGGCACAGAGGGGTCGACAGACGTCCCTGCGGCGCGCAGGGCTGTGACGTTCACCGCGCCGACCCCGGCGTCTCTCACGGGCGCACGACTGCGGCGTTTTTTATCCGTCCGGATGATGCCATGCCGACTGAGCGGGCACCAGCAGGGCCCCTGGGGTACGAGGCCGCCGAGGCCCCGCCCCCTGGGATCGGCGTGGAGTCCTAGACCAGCCGGCGGTCGGCGGCCCAGCGGGACAGCTCGTACCGGTTCGACATCTGGAGCTTGCGCAACACGTTGGAGACGTGCGTCTCGACCGTCTTGATCGAGATGTACAGCTCCTTGGCGATCTCCTTGTACGCGTACCCCCGGGCGAGCAGCCGCAGCACCTCGCGCTCGCGGTTGGTGAGCTGGTCCAGCTCGGGGTCGGCCACCGGCGCGTCCGGCCGGGAGGCGAACGCGTCGAGCACGAACCCGGCCAGCCGCGGGCTGAACACCGCGTCGCCGTCGGCCACCCGCCGGATCGCGTCGGTCAGCTCCTCCGGCGAGATCGTCTTCGTGACGTACCCCCGCGCGCCGGCGCGGATCAGGCCGATCACGTCCTCGGCGGCGTCGGAGACGCTCAGTGCCAGGAACCGCACCTGCGGGTGGGTGCGCCGCATCGCCTCCAGCACGGCGCGACCGCCGCCGTCGGGCATGTGCACGTCGAGCAGCACCACGTCCGGGGCGGTGGCCGCGATCCGGGTCACCGCCTCGGCCACCGAGCTGGCCTCGCCGACGACCTCCACCCGCGCCCCCAGCTCGGCACGGACGCCGGCCCGGAACATCGCGTGGTCGTCGACGAGGAACACCCGCAGCGGCCCGCGCGGCGCCGTACCCTCGACCGGTTCCTGCTCGGACATGTCACTTGTCCCTTTCCGCCGTGGAGCCGGAGCCGCTGATCGGCAGGATCAGCCGGACCTCGGTCCCTTCCCCCGGCTCGGACCGGATCTCCGCCCGGCCGCCGTGCCGCTTCATCCGTCCGATGATCGAGCCCCGGACGCCGTGCCGGTGATTCTCCACCGTATCCGGGTCGAAGCCCTTGCCCCGGTCCCGGACGAACACGCTCACCTGCTCCGGCTCCACCTCGGCGTACAGCGACACGGTCTGCACACCGGCGTGCCGGGCCGCGTTGACCAGGGCCTCCCGGGCGGCGGCCACGATGGCACCCACCCGCTCGTCGGTCTCCCGGTCGCCGACCACCACCACCTCGACCGTGATGGCGAACGTGTCCTCCACCTCGGCGGCGGCCTGCTCCAGGGCGGCCGCGAAGCGCTCGGTGGGCGAGGCGGCCGGCTTGTAGAGCCAGTTGCGCAGCGAGCGTTCCTGGCCGCGGGCCAGCCGCTGCACCGTCTTGACGTCGGTGGCGTTGCGCTGGATCAGGGCCAGCGTGTGCAGCACCTGGTCGTGCACCATCGCGGCCAGTTCGGCGCGCTCCTGCTCCCGGATGCGGCCCTCCCGTTCGGAGCGGAGCTGGTTCCAGGTGCGCCATAGCACCGGACCGGTGACCACACCCACGCCGGCCAGCCCGACCAGCGCGAAGATCACGCCGTTGAGCACCGCGTCGAAGTTCTGCGCCGGCGAGTAGACGGCCGCCACGCCGATGATGCCGACCGCGACGAGCACGCCGCCGCCGATGAAGCGCAGCACGAACGCGCGCCTGTCGCTCTCCTCCACCACCGCGCCGAGCCAGGGCACCGCCGAGTCGCCCCACTGCCGGCGGCGCTCCGGGGCGGACTGGTGCCAGATGACGCCCGCGCCGACCGCGATGATCGCCACCAGCCAGCCGGCCGTGCCGGCCGCGCCCACCGAGTTGAACGCGACCACCTGGAGCAGCAGCACGCCGAGCCCGATCACCACGAACGGCAGCAGCTGGGCGAGGTCGCGGCGGGGCGGGACGGCGGTGTCGCCGGGGCGGGGCGGGACCACCGCCCAGAAGGCGGCGTAGAGCAGCAGCCCGAGCCCGCTCAGCCCGAGCAGCACCATGAACGCCACGCGCACCCGCAGCACCGGGATGCCCAGGTGCTCGGCGATGCCCGCGGCCACCCCGGCGGCCAGCCGGTGGTCGGTGGCCCGGTAGAGGCGCGGGGCGTGCGGGGCGGGGGTGCTGCTGATCGGAGGCTCCCAGGTCGAGGCGGACGCGCCGGCGGCGCCGACGCTCCGATCGTCACACGGCGGCGACACCCCGGACCACGGGGACGCCCCGGAGTTTCACCGGCGGCGGATCTCAGGGTGGGGTCAGGGTCGGGTCCGGAGGCTGCTCGGGCGGCCGGGGCAGCAGTATCGAAGGCATGAACGAGGACGCTGCCCGTCCGCCCCGCCCCTGGGCGGCAGCACAGGACACCCCGCCGCCGCCCCCGCCGGGACCGGCGCCCGCCACCGACCAGGCCACCCCGCCGCCCGGCGGCGGCACGCCGTTCGCCGGTCCGCCACCCGGTGGGTACGCCCCACCGCCCGGCGCCGCCGGCTTCACCACCCGGTACGGCCTGGTACGCCCCCGCGAGGGCCGCTACCTGGCCGGGGTGTGCGCCGCCATCGGCCGGGCCACGAACACCGACCCGGTGCTGTGGCGAGTGCTGCTGGCTGTGCTCGGCTTCTTCGGCGGCATCGGGATCATCGTGTACGTCGCCGGCTGGCTGATCATCCCCGGCGAGGGCGACACCGCCTCGCCGGTGGAGGCCATGCTCGGCCGGGGCCGGTCCAGCATGTCCCCGATCACGGTGATCGTGCTCGGCATCGTGGTGGCGCTCGGCTTCGCCTACGTCGTCACCGACGGGTTCCGGGCGATCCTGCTCGGCGCGGTGATCCTGATCGGCGGCGCGCTCCTGCTCAACCGCGAGCAGCGCGGCCCGGCGCAGCGGCCGGCCCAGCCTGCGCCGCCGCACGGCCCCGCGCCGGGTCCGGTGCCACCGGTGGCCTGGCCCGCGCCGCCCGCCCCGGCGCCGGGTACGTGGGCCGCGGCTCCCCCCGCGGCGCAGTGGACCGGTACTCCCGCCGGACCGGGCCACCCCGGGGCGGCGCCGTCCGGCGGCCTGCCCGCCGAGCCCGGCTACCCGCCGCCCGGCCGACCCGAGCCGGGCTATCCCCCGGTGCCCGCCTCCGAGCCCGGCTACCCACCGGCGTCCGCGTCCGAGCCCGGCTTCCCGCCGGCGCCGTCGGTCGAGCCGGGCTACCCGCCGGCCCCGCCGGCCGAGCCGGGGCACCCGGCGACGTCCGACGCGGAGCGCGAGCCGGGCCGTCCCGGGCCCGCCACCGGCTACCCGACGCTCCCGGCGCCGGGCTGGCCCGCCGCGGCCGGCACCCGGCCGGGCCCGTCCGAGCCGGCGACGGTCGCGATGCAGCAGGTGACCGGCCCGGTCGCCGACACCGCCACCTGGCCGGCCTACGGCACGAACCCGGCCTGGCCCGGCGCACGGGACGCGGGCACCCGGGTGGACGAGCCGCCCGCCGTGCCGCCGCCCGCGCCGGTGGGCGCACCGCTGCCGCCCGGCGGCTACCGGCCGCCGTTCGCCCCGCACGGCCCCTACGCCGGATCGCAGCCCGTCCCGCCACCGGTCCGGCCGCCGCGACCGCCGAAGCGACCCAAGGAGCGCTCCCCGCTCGGCGCGATCACGTTCTCGCTGATCTTCCTGGCGCTCGGCGTGGTGGCCATGCTCGACCTGCTCGACGTCTTCCCGGTCGGCGCCGCCGGCTACTTCGCCGCGGTGCTCGCCACCATCGGCCTCGGTCTGCTCGTCGGCACCTGGTTCGGCCGGGCGCGCTGGCTGATCGCCTTGGGCCTGGTGACAGCGGCGGCCCTCGGCATCGCCACGGTCGCCGAGTCCTACGACCGGGTACGCGGCATCGACGGCAACGTCACCTGGGCGCCGACCGACCTGCGCGACCTGGCCGACCGGTACGAGAACAACCTCGGTGACGCGACGCTCGACCTGCGCGGGATCGACTTCGACAAGCAGGACGTCCAGGTGACTGTCGACGTGAACCTCGGCAACGCGACAGTGGTCGTACCGCCGAACGTCGACGTGACCACGGTGGCCGACGTGAACGCCGGCGACGCCACGGTCTTCGGCCGGCGCAGCGGCGGGCTCGGCGGCCGTCAGTGGGAGACCACCGACGCGGGCGCCGACGGTCCCGGTGGCGGCAAGCTGCGCCTCTACGTCCACGTGAACGCCGGCAAGCTGGAGGTGACCCGGTGAAGGCACACCGTACCGACATCGTGTCGTTCGCTTTCGGACTCGTCTTCCTCGGCCTGTCCGTCTGGTGGCTGCTGGCCCGGATCCTCGGCCTCTCCGTACCCCCGGTCGGCTGGTTCCTGGCCGGCGGGCTGGTGCTGATCGGGCTGCTCGGACTGATCGGTGCGCTGCGCTCGGGCCGCGCACCGGAGCAGCCCGCGCCGGAGGTCACTGTCTCGGCGCCGTACGGCTCCCCCGCCGCCGGCGTGGAGACGCCCGGTGGCGTGGAGACAGCCGGTGGCGTGGACACGGCGGCCGGCGCGGAGAGGCCCGACGCCGCCGACGAGTGGGCCACCGAGGCCACCACGGACTCCTCGGAGCCGGCCACCCGCGAACTGCCGCCGCTCGATCCACCGGCCGACGAGGCGGCTCCGCAACGCCGTACGCCGGGGGATCCGGCCTGACCGCGCCACTGCGGCGCCCTTCGGACGCGGCCTATGCTGGTCGGCGGAGATCTCGCCTCCGCCGGCCGGCCCACGCCCCCGACACGCCGGAGCCGCCGGTCGGGTCGCCGGAGCCGCCCCGTCCGTTCGCTATCTCGTCAGGAGCCCGTCCGACATGACCCAGTCCCCCGCCGTGCGCGTCACCGGTCCCTCCGGTGCGGTCCGCATCGGCGAGCGCGCCGCCCGCACGCTCGTCAGCGAGTTCGCCCGGCGTAACGACCCGAAGGCCGGCCTGCTGGTCGGCGCGACCCCGGAGTCCGCGGTGCTGGCCGCCGCGATCGAGGCGCTGCTCCCCGGCGACCGGCTCACCGTGGTGCCGGCGGAGGGCGCCGCAGCGGCCGCGCTGCGCGAACACGTCACCGCGCAGGGCCGCTGGGTCGCCGACCGGGTACGCGTGGTCGACACCCTCGCCGAGGCGGACGCCGCCGCGGTGGTGGTCGTCGCCGAGCCGTTCACCGGCACCGCGGACGAGGCCCGCGCCGCTGTCGACGGGCTGGCGAAGTACCTCGCCGAGGGCGCGGTGCTGAGCGTCGCCGCGCCGCTGTTCCGCACCGAGGGCGCCGACGGCGAGCTGGACCGGCAGGGCGTGCTGCACGGCGTGCGCACCGACCTGGTGCTGCGCAACACCCCGCCGGTACGCGTGCACCACCTGCGGTTCACCCCGGCGCCGGTCGCGCTCGCGGCCTCGCTGTCCCCGGCGTACCGGCCGTCGAGCGTGCCGCTGACCCGGGGCATGCACATCGACTCGAACGGGGTGGCCGCCGCGGGCATCACGCTCGGCCTGGCCGCCCTGGCCCGGGCCGCGCGACCGAAGTCGAAGCTGTGGCTGCTGCCGGCGCTGGCCGCCGCGCCGGTGGCCGCGTTCTTCCGCGACCCGGAGCGGGACGTGCCGGAGGACCCGTCGGCAGTGGTCGCCTCGGCGGACGGTCAGGTGCTGTCCGTGCAGCGCCTGCAGGACGAGCGCTTCGGTGACGGCGAGTGGCTGCGGATCGCGGTCTTCCTGTCGGTGCTGGACGTGCACGTCAACCGCGCCCCGGTGGCCGGCAAGGTGGTCGACTACTTCGTCGCCGACGGCGGGTTCGTCAACGCCATGAAGCCGGACGCCGAGCACAACGTGGCGGCGTACACGGTGCTGGACACCGACCACGGCACGGTGGTGGTGGCGCAGCGCACCGGGCTGATCGCCCGCCGCATCGTGCAGCGGGCGCCCGTCGGGTCGCTGCTGGCCCGGGGCGAGCGCTTCGGCCTGATCCGGTTCGGCTCGCGTACCGACGTCTACCTGCCGGCCGACGCCGCGGACCCGCTCGTCGGTCCGGGCGACAAGGTGGTCGGCGGCGCGACGGTGATCGCCCGCTGGCGCTGACGGCGCCGGACACGAAGAAGGGGCGCCGCTCTCGCGGCGCCCCTTCTGTCGTTGCCAGGATCAGGCGGTACGGCGCTGGTGCAGCCAGAGCAGCGGCCCGCTGACCAGGTAGCCCACCACCACGAGGGCGAACGTGAGCCGGATGTCGACGAGCGCGCCGACCACCGGGGCCAGCCAGAGCCACGGCGGCAGCTTCAGCAGCCGGGCGAGCTTCGCGTACGGGAAGCTGGACACCATGGCGAAGGCGAGCAGCGCGACGCCGGCCACCATGACCAGGCCGGGGACCGGCACGCCGATGGCCACGGTCAGTGCGAGCACCGCTGCCGCCATGGTGGTCGGCACGCCGCAGAAGAAGCGGCCGTCCTTCGGCGAGACGTTGAACCGGGCGAGCCGGACCGCTGCGCAGGCGGCGACGAGCGCGCAGGACACCGCGGCGGCCGCCGGGGGCGCCGAACCGGCGAGCGAGGCGTAGACCACGACCGGCGCGGCGAGGCCGAACGAGCACATGTCGGCGAGCGAGTCCATCTGCGCGCCGAACGGGCTGGCCACACCGAGCTTGCGGGCCAGCGCGCCGTCGAGGCCGTCGAACGCGACGCACGCGATCAGGCAGATCGCGGCGATCTGCACGTCACCGCGCATGGCCAGGAAGATGGCCAGCATGCCGAGCATGAGGCTGCTCAGCGTGCACGCGTTGACGAGCGCGAACTTGGCCCGGCGGGCGGCGGTGCGCTCACCCGGCAGGAGCGGGATCGACATCGCCGGGGACTCGTCGTCGACCGGGGCGGCCGGGGCGAGTGCCGGGCTGATCGGGCGTACCGTCTCGATGTCGGTGTCGAGCCGGCCGTAGCGGAGGCGCTGGCGGTCGGCGTAACGGTGGTCGGGGGTGACCAGGTCGGTCCCCGAGACGGTCGCGCCGTCCCGGCGGCCCACCCGGACCAGCAGCACCTGGCGGGCGAACGTACTGCTGCGGCGCAACCTGCCCGCCCAGCGACGCCCTGCGGGGCGCGGACTGTCAGTCGTACGACGCCGGCGCCATGGGGCTCTCGGCACGTTTCCTCCATCACCGGATCGGCTGGCCGCCCACTGCGGGGCGGGTGTCCGGCTGTCTCGTGCCGGACCTTTCGGGTCCGGCAGCCCTTTTGCGGAGTACACCATTGCACAGGGGACAGGGGCTTGGCGATAGCTGCCGGCGGTACTTATATCTCCCTTAACCGCGCGAACCGCCCACTCATTCCCATCTCGGGCCTCAACGCCCGTTTTTGTCGGTCAGCCGTACTTCCGACTGTACCGGAGGCCACCCGGGGCGGCTCGGCGAGCGATTCAGGTCACCCGCTGCCCGGTGGCCCGGGCCGCCACGTCGGTCATCGACAGACCGGTGACCTGCTCCGGGGCGAACCAGGCGGCCCGCGCGGTCGAGCCGCCGGCCAGCTCGGTCACCACCGCGTCGGTCGGCGCGTCCACGCGTACCCGGTAGATCACCCGGACGCCGTGCCAGTCCAGCGGGCGGCCCTCCGGGCCGAGCGCGGCCGGGTTGTGCAGGTTGTCCACGGCGATCAGATCGACCACCCGGCCCAGCTGCCCGGCCTCCTCGACCAGCTCGCGCAGCAGCCCTGCGGCGGGCTGCTCGCCGTGGTCGGTGCCGCCCCCGGGCAGGTGCCAGCGGCCCGCGCCCGGATAGCCGTCGGCGATCATGGTGAGCAGCACCCGGTCGGCAGGGTCGGTGACCAGCCCGTACGCGGCGAAGCGCTGCCGGCGGTCGACTGCCGGTCCGGTCGGCTCGGCGGGCAGCGCCCGGGGCAGATCGGCCGGCAGCGGAGTCACCGGCAGGCCGAGCAGCTCGGCGGTGAACGGCATCAGCGGCCGGGCCGCCGCCTCCTCGGGCGTGCACCACGCCACCTCGTCGCTGCCGCCGGCCGGTTCGGGTCGCAGCCGCCCGCCGCGCGCCTCCACGTCGAAGATCAGCCGGTCGGTGTGCAGCGCGATCCCCAGGTCGGCGAACGCGACCACGTCGGCCACCGCGGCCCGGATCGCGCCGGGCACGACGGTCAGGCCGGTCTCCTCGGCGAACTCGCGGACCACGGTGTCGGCCGGGTGCTCCGCGTGCTCGACGCCGCCGCCCGGCAACTGCCACACCCCCGGGTACGGGCACTTCGCCGAGCCACGCGCCAGCAACACCCGCCCCTCGGAGTCCCGCAGCACCCCGTAGGCCCCGACCCGCCGCAGCTGCTCCACAGCACCCTCCCCCGCCCGCGCGCCCCCGCGCACTCCCCGCGTCCCACTCCGTCGATCATGAGGTTAGCGGTACCGAGGCGGACATTTCGCGCCGTCAACTTCATGATCGCCGGGGTGGGCGCCGGGGTGGGGCGCACGGGTGGGGGCGCCGGGGTGGGGTTAGAGGAGGTGGGCGGCCTGGACCGCTTCGGCTGTCACCTCGGTGAGGCGGTCGGTGGGGAGGGCGCCGAGTTCCTCGCGGCGGAACCAGCGGGCCTCGCAGGTGGAGCCGCCGATGTCGGCCACGGTGGGCGGCGCGGGCTGGTCGACCACCACCCGGTAGAAGGCGCGTACGCCGTGCCAGTCGATCGGGTAGCCCTCCGGGCCGAGCGAGGCGGCGTCCCGGTGGCTGGCCACGCCGAGCAGCTCGACGAGGCGGCCGGTCTGGCCGGTCTCCTCGACCAGCTCCCGGATCAGCGCCGCGCCCGGCTGCTCGCCGTAGTCGGTGCCGCCGCCGGGCAGGTGCCAGCAGCCGGCGCCCGGGTAGCCGTCGGAGACCCGGGTCAGCAGCACGCGCTCCTCCGGGTCGGTCACCACCGCGTACGCGGCGAAGCGCTGCGCCCGGTGCAGCCCGTCCGGGCCGGGGACGGCGTAGAACGAGGGGAACTCGGGCACCTCCTCCGGCACGATGTCGTCGGTGGAGGTGGGCAGGCCCAGGGCACGCGCGGTGAACGACCGCAGCGGCAGTTCCCGGGCCTCGTCGAGGGTGAACCAGCGGGCCAGGTCGGTCGGGCGGTCGACCCGCTCGGTGAGCGTCCCGCCGCGGACCGACACGGTGTAGAGCAGCCGGTCGGTGTGGATCGTGATGCGCCGCTCGGGCAGCGCCCGCATGTCGGCGAGCACGTCCTGGAGGCCGGCGACCGCCACCGAGAGCCCGGTCTCGGCCGCGGTCTCCCGTACGACCGTGTGTTTGGGGTCCTCACCGTGGTCGACCGCTCCTCCGGGGAGCGACCAGGTGCCGGGGGTGCCGGAGCGCTCCGATGCGCGGACCAGCAACACTCGGCCGTTTGAATCAGCACAAACTGCGTATGCCGCGATCCTGCGGAGCGGCTCCAGCGAGGTGGTCACGGGAGCAAATTCTCCCCGGACCGGGTTACCGAGATCGAAAAGAGTCAGATTCCTGACTCTTGGCTGGCGCCTCAGGGATGGGTCAGGGTAAGTGTCCGGGCGGTCACCGAGGTCGGCCGCCGCGGCGCGCGGGACCGTTGACCCATGACCTTCCCGAACCCCTCCCAGGCCCCGTACAAGCAGCTCCGCCGACCGGTCAGCGACCGCATGATCGCCGGTGTGGCGAGCGGCCTCGGCCGCTACTTCGCCGCCGACCCCACGCTGATCCGGGTGGTCTTCGCGACCGCCACGGTGCTCACCGGCGGGCTCGCCGCGCTCGCGTACCCGATCATGTGGTTCCTGATGCCCGAGGAGCCGGCCGGCGCACCCGCGTGGCCGCACCCGCCGGGCACCGCGCCCGGGTGGCCGCCGGTCCCGCCGGCTACGCCGGGCGGGCCGCAGGCGCCGGCCGCGCCGGAGGCCGGACCGCAGACGCCGCCGGCGGCCTGAGCCGCGTCACTCCCACTCGATGGTGCCCGGCGGCTTGCTGGTGACGTCCAGGACCACGCGGTTGACCTCGGCGACCTCGTTGGTGATCCGGGTGGAGATCCGGGCCACCACGTCGTAGGGCAGCCGGGACCAGTCGGCGGTCATCGCGTCCTCGCTGGAGACCGGGCGCAGCACCACCGGGTGACCGTAGGTGCGCCCGTCGCCCTGGACCCCGACGCTGCGGACGTCGGCCAGCAGCACCACCGGGAACTGCCAGACGCCCCGGTCCAGACCGGCCGCGGTCAGCTCCTGCCGGGCGATCAGGTCGGCCTTGCGGAGCACGGCGAGGCGCTCCTCGTCGACCGCGCCGATGATCCGGATGGCCAGGCCCGGGCCGGGGAACGGGTGCCGCCACACCATCGCCTCGGGCAGCCCCAGCTCCAGGCCGATCGTGCGGACCTCGTCCTTGAACAGCGTGCGCAGCGGCTCGACCAGGGAGAACTTGAGGTCCTCGGGCAGGCCGCCCACGTTGTGGTGGCTCTTGATGTTGGCGGTGCCGGTGCCGCCGCCGGACTCGACCACGTCCGGGTAGAGCGTGCCCTGCACGAGGAACTCCACGTCGCCGTGCGCGGCGATCTCCCGGGCGGCGGCCTCGAAGACGCGGATGAACTCCCGGCCGATGATCTTGCGCTTCTGCTCCGGGTCGGTCACCCCGGCGAGCGCGCCGAGGAACCGCTCCCGGGCGTCGACCACCTTGAGCTTGATGCCGGTCGCCGCCACGTAGTCCTTCTCGACCTGCTCGGCCTCACCCGCCCGCAGCAGGCCGTGGTCGACGAACACGCAGGTGAGCTGGTCGCCCACGGCGCGGTGCACGAGCGCCGCGGCGACCGCCGAGTCGACGCCGCCGGAGAGGCCGCAGATGACCTCCTTGTCGCCGATCTGCTCGCGGATCCGGGCGACCTGCTCGTCGATGATGTTCGACGGCGTCCAGGTCGGTTCGATGCCCGCGATGTCGTACAGGAAGCGGGTGAGCATCTCCTGGCCGTGCGCGGTGTGCCCCACCTCGGGGTGGAACTGCACGCCGGCCCGGCGGCCGGCCACGTCCTCGAACGCGGCGACCGGGGCACCCGCCGACTCGGCGGTGACGGTGAAGCCGTCCGGAGCCTCGGTGACGCAGTCGCCGTGGCTCATCCAGACCGGCAGGTCGGCCGGCAGGTCGCGCAGCAGCACGCCGGGCTCGGTCAGGCGCGGGCGCAGCGGGGTGCCGCCGTACTCGCGGTTCCCGGTGCGCGCGACGGTGCCGCCGAGCGCCTGCGCCATGGCCTGGAAGCCGTAGCAGATGCCGAAGACCGGCACCCCGGCGTCGAACATCCCGGCGTCGATCTGCGGCGCGTCCGGCGCGTAGACGCTGGACGGGCCGCCGGACAGAATGATCGCGGCCGGGTTCCTGGCCAGCATCTCGGACACCGGCATGGAATGCGGGACGATCTCCGAGTAGACCTTCGCCTCGCGGACACGGCGCGCGATGAGCTGGGCGTACTGGGCTCCGAAGTCCACCACGAGGACGGGGCGAGGCGTGCTCATGTGCGCAAAGCCTACCGACAGTCACCGGCCGCGCGGACGCGCCCCGGCGGTGTGGCGGGGTGAACCTTGTGACGGCCGCTCAGCGCAGCGCGGCGGGGGCGTGCGCGGGGACGGCCGGCCGCCGCGGCGGGACCGGCTCGACCCGGGTGTACGCCGACCCGAGCGCCGGGCGCGGGTCGGCCTCGCCCTTGTTCGGCCAGTACGACATGGCCCGCTCGGCCTGTGCGGTGATCGTCAGCGACGGGTTGACGCCCAGGTTCGCCGAGACCGCCGCGCCGTCCACCACGTGCAGCCCCGGATGCCCGTACACCCGGTGCCAGGGGTCGATGACGCCCGCGTCCGGGGTGGCGCCGATGACCGCACCGCCGAGGATGTGCGCCGTCACCGGGATGTTGAACGGTTCGGTGACCGCCCCGCCGGGGGTGCCGCCGATCTCCTCGGCGAGCAGCCGGGCCGCCGTGTTGCCGGCCGGGATCCAGGTCGGGTTGGGCGCGCCGTGGCCGGGGCCGGAGACCAGCCGGCCCTTGCGGTAGCGGGTGGTCAGCGAGTTGTCGACCGACTGCATGACGAGCGCGATCACGGTGCGCTCGGACCAGCGGCGTACCGACAGCATCCGCGCCGCCAGCGCGGGCTGCCGGACGATGCTGCCCAGCCAGCGCCGGACCCGGCGGGGACCGCCGTCGACGAGCAGCGACTGGAGCAGGCCCATCGCGTTGGAGCCCTTGCCGTAGCGGACCGGCTCGATGTGGGTCTGCGGGTCGGGGTGGAACGAGCTGGTGATCGCCACCCCCTCGGTGAAGTCGAGGCCGCGCCGGCGGGCCGCGCCGGGCGCCACCGAGGCGCCGAGGATGGCCTCGGAGTTGGTGCGGGTCAGCTCGCCCAGCCGGGGCGAGAGCGCCGGGAGCGCGCCGGTCGCCTTCATCTCGTGCAGCAGCCGCTGGGTGCCGAGCGCGCCGGCCGCGAAGACCACCTGGTCGGCGTGGATCACCTCGCGCCGCTTGCGCAGCCAGGCGCCGGTGCGCTCGGTGTGCACGGCGTAGCCGCCGGCCGGGTCGGGGCGTACGGCGGTCACAGTGGTCAGCGGGTGCACCTGCACGCCGAGCCGCTCGGCCAGCCAGAGGTAGTTCTTCACGAGCGTGTTCTTGGCGCCGTGCCGGCAGCCGGTCATGCACGACCCGCAGTGGCTGCACCCGGTGCGGTCCGGCCCGGCCCCGCCGAAGTACGGGTCGGCCACCCGCTCGCCGGGGCGCCCGATGTGCACCCCGACCGGCGTCGGGTGGTAGGTGTGCGCCACTCCCATCCGCTCGGCCACCGCGCGCACGGCCTGGTCCGCGCGGGTGTCGATCGGGTACGTGGTGACGCCGAGCATCCGCTTTGCCTGGTCGTAGTGGCGGGCCAGCTCGTCGCGCCAGTCGGTGATGTCCCGCCACTGCGGGTCGGCGTAGAACGCGTCGAGCGGCTCGTAGAGCGTGTTCGCGTAGACCAGCGACCCGCCGCCCACACCGGCGCCGGAGAGCACCAGCACGCCGCCGCCGGCCTTGCGGTCGGCCGAGCGCAGCAGCGTGATCCGCTGGAGCCCGAAGCAGCCGAGCCGGGGCGCCCAGAGGAACCGTCGCGCCCGCCAGGACGTACGCGGGAACTCGTCGTCGGCGAAGCGCCGGCCGGCCTCCAGCACGCCGACCGAGTAACCCTTCTCGGCCAGCCGCAGCGCGGTGACGCTGCCGCCGAACCCGGACCCGATGACGACCACGTCGTAGCGCATGGACGCATCATTACCGACGAGTAGCTATAGCGCCAACGAGGCTTTTTCGCACATCATGCAGAGCGCTCGATCGCCGGGATTCCCGCCGCTGCAACCCGTGGGCCGCCCTGGCGCGTCGAATCCACGGGGAGGAACGAACGTGACGAGACGACGCCTGCTGGGCCTGGCCGCACTGGTGGCGGCGCTGCTGGTGGCCACCGGAGCGGTGGTGACCACCCGGCTGGTGGCGAACCGCCCGGCCGCCCCGGTCGCCGGCCCGACCACCGCACCCCCGGCCTCGCCCACGCCCGCCCCGACCACCGCCAGCCCGACGCCGCCGCCCGGCGCCGACCTGAAGGGCCCGCTCAACCTGCTGCTCGTCGGCGTGGACACCCGGGTCAGCATCCCCGGCTGGGAGCCGCACGCCGACGCCGTGCTGCTGCTGCACGTACCGGCCGGGCTGGACCGGGCGTACCTCTACTCGCTCCCCCGCGACCTGGTCGTGGACATCCCCGCCTACCCGAAGGCCCGTTACCCGGGCGGCCGGACCAAGCTCACCCACGCGATGAGCTACGGCAGCCGGGTGCCGGGCGACAAGCGCAACCCCAGCACCGCCCAGGGGTACGAGCTGCTGCGCACCACCGTCTCCCGCTACACCGGGCTGCGCATCGACGCCGGGGCGGTGATCACGTTCGGCGGCTTCGACAAGCTGGTGGACACGCTCGGCGGGGTGGACCTCTACGTCGACCAGCGGGTCGAGTCCCGGCACCGCCGCCCGGACGGCACCATGCGGACCCTGACCGGCGGCGGGTACGTCGGGCCGCAGATGGTCTACGAGAAGGGCACCCGGCACCTGACCGGCTGGCAGGCGCTCGACTTCGCGCGGCAGCGCTACACCGCGGGCGGCGACTACACCCGGCAGCGGCACCAGCAGCAACTGCTCCGGGCGCTGGCCCGCAAGATCGTCGACCAGGGCACCGCCCGCGACCCGCAGCGGGTCGAACAGGTGGTGGCCGCGCTGGGCAAGACCCTGGTGTACGCCGGTGGCGGCCGGAAGCTCATCGACTTCGCGTACGCCCTGGGTGGCCTGCCGGCCGACCGGCTCACGCTCGTCGTGCTGCCCGGCGCCGGAGTGAGCAGCGGCGGCGCCTACCGGGGTGAACAGCTCAAGCCGCTCGGCCGCGACTTCCTCACCGCGCTGCGCGGCGGACGGGCCGACGCGTTCCTGGCCGCCCACCCGTCGCTGCGCGTCAAGAACTGAGGCGCTACAGCGGCTTCGGGGCGGGCGGGCGCTCGGTGCCGTACAGCCACGGGTCGAAGACCTTCGCCAGCTTCTTGCCGGTGATCCGCTCGGCCAGCGCCACGAAGTCGGCGGTGGTGGCGTTGCCGTTCTTCCGCTCCGCGGCCCAGGTGCGCAGGATGGTGAAGAACGCGGTGTCGCCCACCGCCACGCGCAGCGCGTGCACAGTCATCCCGCCCCGGTCGTAGACCGAGCGGCTGAACAGGTTCGCCACGCCCGGCTTGCCCGGCGGCGTACGCCACACCTGCCCGCCGGCGTTCGCGTACTTCTGCTCGAACGTGCGCTGCACGGTGGTGGAGCCGCTGTGCTCCGCCCACAGCCACTCGGCGTACGTGGCCAGCCCCTCGTTGAGCCAGATGTCCTGCCAGCGCTGGATCGACACGCTGTTGCCGTACCACTGGTGGGCCAGCTCGTGCGCGACCACGCCGGTGTTGTCGCCCTGCTGGAAGAAGCTCGCCGAGTAGACCGGGCGGCTCTGCGTCTCCAGCGCGTACCGGATCCGGTCGTCGGCGATCACCACGCCGCCATACGCGTCGAACGGGTACGGCCCGAAGACGCTCTCCAGGTAGTCGGCGACCTCGACCGTGCGCGCGAGGGACCGGTCCGGCGCGCCCTGCGCCACCTGGGTGGTGACCGCGCTGTAGACCGGCCGTCCCTTGTGCTCCCCGGTGGTGACCCGGAACTTCCCGATCGCCACGGTGGTCAGGTAACTGGCCGTCGGGGCGGTCTCCGACCACTTCCAGGTGGTCCATGCGCCGCTCGTCGACCTACCCTTCGGCACGCCGTTGGAGACCGCCGTCAGTCCCTTCGGGACGGTGATCTCCATGTCGTAGGTGGCCTTGTCCGACGGGTGGTCGTTGACCGGGAACCAGGTGCTCGCCGACTCCGGCTGGCCGAGCGCGATCGCCCCGTCGGTCGTGTGCAGCCAGCCGCCCTCGCCCAGCGCCTCGTTCCGCAGCGGCTCCGGCCGGCCGTCGTACCGGATCTCGGCGGTGAAGCCGTTGCCGGAGGTCAGCCCGATGGCCGGGGTGATCACCAGCTCGTCGTCGGTGCGGCTGTGCCGGGCGGCGGCGCCGTCCACTGTGACCGACCGGACGGTCAGCCCGGCCAGGTCCAGGTTGAACGCGGACAGGTCGGCGGTCGCGGTGGCCCGCAGCGTGGTGGTGCCGCTGAGCTTGTCGGTCTCCGGGTCGTAGCGCACCTTGACCGTGTAGTGCGCGACGTCGTACCCGCCGTTGCCGTAGCTGGGGAAGTACGGATCGCCGGCACCGGCCGCGCCCGGTGCGAAGCTGCGCGAGGTCGCCGGTGCCGGGCCGGCCGGGGTCGACGGACCCGGGTCCGGCTCGGCCGAACCGCAGCCGGCCACCAGCAGCGTGCCGCAGGTCAGCAACCCGAGTCGTCGTGCGCCGCGCCGCGTCATCGCCTCGATCCCTCCCGGGGCCGTTCGGCGGCCACCGCCCACGGGCCGCTCCGACGCGGCAGCCTACCCAGCGGCGGTCACGCGTGCGTCACGGCAGTCCCGGCGGCGTGCCGCCGACCAGCCAGGCGTCCAGCAGCGCCCGCAGCGGCCGCCCCGACGTGCGTTCGGCGTACCCGACGAAATCGGCGGTGGTGACGTTGCCGTCGCGGTGCTGCGCCAGCCAGCCGCGCAGCACGCGGTGGAACGTCTCGTCGCCCACCGCGCGGCGCAGCGCGTGCACCGCGAGCGCGCCCCGCTGGTAGACCGCGTCGCCGAACATCCCGGCCCGGCCCGGGTCGACAGTGGGCTTCGACCAGTCGGTGTCCGCGTACCGTTGCGCGACGGTCTGCGCCACCGTGCGCCCGCCGTCGTGCTCGGCCCAGAGCCATTCGGCGTACGTGGCGAAGCCCTCGTTGAGCCAGATGTCGCTCCACCGGGCCACCGAGACGCTGTCGCCGAACCACTGGTGGGCCAGTTCGTGCGCGACCACCTCGGTGTTCGGCCGGTCGCCGCGGAAGAACGCCGGCCCGTAGACCGGACGGCTCTGCGTCTCCAGCGCGTACCGGATGCGTTCGTCGGCGACCACCACGCCGCCGTACGCCTCGAACGGGTACGGCCCGAAGCGCCCTGCCAGGAAGTCGGCGACCTCGCCGGTGCGGGCCACCGACGCGGCGGCCGGCCCGTCCGCGGGCAGCGCCGCGGCGACGGCGGTGACGATGGGCTTGCCGGCGTGGGTGCCGCTGCTGACCCGGTAGTCGCCGATCACCAGCGTGCTCAGGTAGCTGGCCATCGGCGCGCGCTCGGACCAGCGCCAGGTGGTCCAGCCGCCGCTGGACGTCCGGCCCTCCGGCACGCCGTTGGACAGCGCGGCGAGCCCGTCCGGCACGGTGACCGCGAGGTCGTAGGTGGCCTTGTCCGACGGGTGGTCGTTCACCGGGTACCAGGTGCTCGCCGACTCCGGCTGACCGAGCGCTATCGCGCCGTCCGCAGTGGCGTGGAAGCCGCCGTCGCCCAGTTCGGCGTTCGGCAGCGGCTGCGGCACCCCGCCGTACGCGACCTCGACGGTGAACCGCCGCCCGGACGGCAGCCCGTTCGCCGGGGTGACGATCAGCTCGGCGCCGTCGTGGCGGTGCTTCACCACCTCGCCGTCGACCCGCACCCGCTCGACGTCCAGCCCGGCCAGGTCGAGCTGGAACCGGGACAGCGCGCGGGTGGCGGTGACGGTCAGCGTGGCGGTGCCGGTGAGCCGGTCGCTCGCCGGGTCGTAGCGCACGTCCAGCGCGTAGTGGCCCACGTCGTAGCCGCCGTTGCCGGCACCCGGCACGTACGGGTCACCGGCGTCCGCCGCGCCCGGCCGGAACCCGCGCTCGTCGCCGCCGGTGCAGCCGCCCAGCGCGAGCGCCGCCGCCGCCAGCCCTGCCGCCCAGACCCGCCCCCGTCTCACCCGGCGAGCCTAGACGCGCGACGGCGCGGGCGGGGCCGGAACACGTCCGGGCCGCCGCCCGCGCCGTCGTGCGGTGCTCAGCCGGTACTCAGCGGTGCTCAGCGGTCGAGGACCAGTCCGACCTTCTGGAACTCCTTCAGGTCGCGGTAGCCGCACTTGGCCATCGCGCGGCGCAGGCCGCCGAAGAGGTTGAGCTGGCCGTCCGGCTCGTCGGCCGGGCCGAACAGCAGCTTCTCCATCGAGCCGAGCGGCTCGCCGGCCACCTCGAACGCGCCCCGGGGCAGCGACGGGTGGCTGGCCGCCGAGTGCCACCAGGCGCCGCCGGCCGGGGCCTCCTCGCAGAGCGACAGCGGCTCGCCGAGCATCACCGCGTCCGCGCCGCAGCCGAGCGCCTTGGCGATGTCGCCGGAGGTCTGCATGTCGCCGTCGGCGATCAGGTGCACGTACCGGCCGCCGGTCTCGTCCAGGTAGTCGCGGCGGGCCGCGGCGGCGTCGGCGATGGCGGTGGCCATCGGCACCCGGATGCCGAGCACCGACTCGGTGGTCGACCAGTCGTCGCCGCCGATGCCCACGATCACGCCGGCCGCGCCGGTACGCATCAGGTGCAGCGCCGTCTTGTAGTCGGTGCAGCCACCCACGACGACCGGCAGGTCCAGGTCGGCGATGAACTCCTTGAGGTTCAGCGGCTCGTCGGTGGTGGAGACGTGCTCGGCCGAGACCAGCGTGCCCTGGATGACCAGGATGTCCACGCCGGCGTCGAGGATCACCGGGGCCAGCGCCAGGGTGTGCTGCGGGGAGACCCGCACCGCCACCGTGCCGCCGCCCTCGCGCAGCTCGCGTACCCGCTCGGCGATCAGGTCGGGCCGGATCGGCTCGGCGTAGACCTCCTGGAGGCGCTTGGTCGCCCGCGCGTCCTCGCCGAGTCCGGCCAGCTCCTCCAGGATCTTGACCGGGTTCTCGTACCGGGTCCAGAGGCCCTCGACGTTGAGCACGCCGAGGCCGCCGAGCTGGCCGAGCCGGACCGCCGAGGCGGGGCTCATGGTCGCGTCCGAGGGGTGCGCGACGCACGGGATGCCGAACTGGTACGCGTCGAGCTGCCACGCGGTGGAGACGTCGTCGACGTCCCGGGTGCGGCGGCTCGGCACGATGGCGATGTCGTCCAGGTGGTAGCCGCGCTGCGCGGTCTTGCCCAGCCCGATCTCGACCACGTCACGCATGGGGGACTCCAGGTGGTTGGGGGTGGTGGGTCAGCGGGAGTGGTAGTTGGGCGCCTCGACGGTCATCTGGATGTCGTGCGGGTGGCTCTCCTTGAGCCCGGCCGCGGTGATCCGGATGAGCTGGCCACGCCGGTGCAGCTCCGGGATGCTCTCCGCGCCCACGTACCCCATCGCGGCGCGCAGCCCGCCGGTGAGCTGGTGGGCGACGGCGGACAGCGGACCCCGGTAGGGCACCTGACCCTCGACGCCCTCCGGGACCAGCTTGTCCTCGGCGAGCACGTCCTGCTGGAAGTAGCGGTCCTTGGAGTAGGACTTGCCCTGGCCGCGCGACTGCATCGCCCCGAGCGAGCCCATCCCCCGGTACGCCTTGTACTGCTTGCCGTTGATGAAGATCAGCTCACCGGGGCTCTCCTCGCAGCCGGCGAGCAGGCTGCCGAGCATCACCGTGTCGGCGCCGGCCACCAGGGCCTTGGCGATGTCGCCGGAGTATTGAATGCCGCCGTCGCCGATCACCGGCACGCCGGCCGGGCGGGCGGCGCGGGCCGCCTCCATGATCGCGGTGATCTGGGGTACGCCGACCCCGGCGACGATCCGGGTGGTGCAGATGGCGCCCGGGCCGACGCCCACCTTCACGCCGTCCGCGCCGGCCTCGACGAGCGCCTTCGCGCCCGCGTACGTGGCGATGTTGCCGCCCACGATGTCGATGGTGACGTCCCGCTTGAGCCGGGCGACCATCTCCAGCACGGCCCGCTGGTGGCCGTGTGCGGTGTCCACGATGACGACGTCCACGCCGGCGTCGACGAGCGCGCGGGCCCGCTTGTAGCCGTCCTCGCCCACGCCTACCGCTGCGGCGACCCGGAGCCGGCCCGCGTCGTCCTTGGTGGCGTTCGGGTACTGCTCGCTCTTGGTGAAGTCCTTCACGGTGATCAGGCCGCGCAGCTTGCCGCCCGCGTCCACGATCGGCAGCTTCTCGATCTTGTGTTGGCGCAGCAGGCCGAGCGCGTCGTCCTTGCTCACGCCGACCGGGGCGGTGATCAGCGGGGTGCGGGTCATGATCTCGCGCACCGGCGTGGCCGGGTCGGAGACGAACCGCATGTCGCGGTTGGTGACGATGCCGACCAGCTGGCCCTGCCCGTCCACCACCGGCACGCCGGAGATGCGGTAGCGCCCGCAGAGCGCGTCGACCTCGCGCAGCGTGTCGTCCGGGCTGGCGGTCACCGGGTTGGTGATCATGCCGGACTCGGAGCGCTTCACCAGGTCGACCTGGAGCGCCTGGTCCTCGACGGAGAGGTTGCGGTGCAGCACGCCGATGCCGCCCTGGCGGGCCATGGCGATCGCCATCCGCGCCTCGGTGACCGTGTCCATCGCGCTGGACAGCAGCGGCACGGTCAGCTCGATGTTGCGGGTGAGGCGGGTGCGGGTGTTGACGCGGCTGGGCACGACGTCCGACTCGCCCGGCTGGAGCAGTACGTCGTCGAAGGTCAGCCCGAGCGGCACCACCCGGGCCGAACCGGCCGGCAGCTCGGGCAGATGACCACCCAGCTCCCCGCCGTCGGTGCCGGCCGGGATCTCGGTGCTGGGCGAATTCTCCACGATTGCTCCCCTGAGCTGGTCGAACGGGCTGCAGCGAGGCGGCGCGCGGGGGCACCGGCAGGCGCCTGGTGACGGCGCGTCGCCTCATCGTACCCACCTACCCGTCCCGGCCCGGGCAGCGGCGGGCCCGAGGGTAGGCCGGGCCACAGCACGGGCTGGGGCGGGCTTTCCGGCGGCTCGGGGTCTACGGTGAGGGGGTGCACGACGAGCCCATCGACCCGTTCAACGGCGACCCGGCCGATCCGGCTGCCGGCCTGCACGATCCCGGCGACGACGACGCGCTCGACCCGCTGACCGAGGTCGAGCGCCAGGACGTCCTGGAGGATCTCGCCGATCTGGAGATCTACCAGGCGTTGCTCCAGCCGATCGGCGTGCGCGGCCTGGTGATCGAGTGCGAGGACTGCCGCGAGCCGCACTACTTCGACTGGGACCTGCTGCGCGGCAACCTGCGCCACCTGCTCAACTCGGGGCGTCCCCGGGTGCACGAGCCGGCCTACGACCCGGACCCGGACCACTACGTGAGCTGGGACTACGCCCGCGGCTACGCCGACGGCGTGCACGACACCCTCACCGAGGGCACCGACGACTCCGCGTCGGAGTGACTCCCGCCGGGGTCAGGCGACCAGGCCGGCCCGGAATCCGGCCGCCACGGCGTGCGCCCGGTCGCGCGCGCCGAGCTTGCGGAACAGCCGCCGGGCGTGCGTCTTGACCGTGTCCTCGGAGACGAACAGCTCCCGCCCGATCTCCGCGTTGCTCTTGCCCTCGGCCATGCCGAGCAGCACCTGAAGCTCCCGCTCGGTCAGCCCGATCGCGCTGCGCGGCGTCCGCGCCGGCCGCTGGGCCGCGCCCGTCCGGGGCGCCTCCGCGCCGTCGGCCGCCGCCGGGTCGTCCGGGTCCTCGCCCCGTTGCACGGGCACCACCGTGGGCAGGCCCGCGGCGTCCACCGGGGCCGGCGCCGGCCAGCCGGGCCCACCCTGGGTACGCCCCGGCGCCGCCGACCGGGTCGGCCCGCCGACCGCCGCCGCGTCCCGGGCGGTGTCCGCCACCCGGTGCCGGTTGCTCCGGCCGGGGGCGGAGAGCAGCAGCAGCGCCTTGGCGACCGCGCTGGTCAGGTCGTGGTCGGCGTTCTGGATCAGCCCGCGCGCCCCGGCGCTGATGGTGGCCGCCGCCGACTCCGACTCCTCGGCGCCGAGCAGCAGCACCGCCGCCTGCGGGGCGCGGGCGAGCACCCGCCGGACGAAGCCGGCGCTGTCCGGCCGGGTCAGGGCGGTGTCGGCGAGCACCACGTCCACCGGACGCTCGGCGAGCCGCAACATCACCTCCGGATCGGAGACGGCCGTCCGGACGACGCCGGACAGCCCGAGCCGCGCCGCCGCGGAGGTCAGATGCTGGGCCGCCAATGGTGTCCGAACGCACACAAGAACACTACGCACAGTGGTCTCCTCTCCGACTCAGAGCAGACCATGCGGAGGTGGGGTCGGGAGGGGGTTCCGGGCAATCATCCGAACTTTTCCGACAGATGGGGCATATGCCGCCGAGTGTCCGAGGTTTTCGATCACAGATGTGTGAGGCGCGGACCGCTCGGGTACCGAGGGGTTCATCCGGAACCGGCATCCCGCGCGGACCGCCGCCCGGTAGCTGGCCACGAACATTCTCCGCGGTGCCGCGCGGGAGGAGGGGTGCTGATGTCGAACGTACGTAGGCTGCCTGGACCGATCGACGAGCTCTGGGACTGGCAGCGGCTCGGGGCCTGCCGTGGCCGCGACAGCGCGCAGTTCTTCCACCCGGACGGCGAGCGCGGCTCCTCCCGGCTCCGCCGCGAGATGGGCGCCAAGTCCGTCTGCCGCGCCTGCCCGGTGCGCGCCGAGTGCGCCGCGCACGCGCTCTCCGTGCGCGAGCCGTACGGCGTCTGGGGCGGGTTCAGCGAGTCCGAGCGGCTGCGGCTGCTCGCGCTCGGCTGGGAGGACCTGGCCGACCGCCGGCAGACCCGGGTGGACATCGCCCGGCTGGAGGCGCGCCTCGGCCGCCCGCACAACACCGCCGTGCCGGACCAGCGCAAGGTCGCCTGACCGGCTCCACTACCCCCGACGCCGCGCCCCGGACCCCGGGGCGCGGCGTCGTGTCGTCCCGCCCCGGCCCGCCCCCGCGTGATCAACACCAGCTCGGCGAAGTGGCCATATCGCGGAGCCTCTGATGCCACCACTTCGGGGAGCTGGTGTTGATCAAGGAGATGATGCCGCCACGCGGCGGTTGGTGGTCAGGCGACGGTGACTCTTACGGTGTGCCATCCCGTCGCGCCGTCGGGGGCGACCGGGGCGCGCTGTTCCGTCTGGGTCTCGCCCGCCGTGTCGGTCGCCCGGACCTGGAGCGTGTGCTCGCCCGGCGTCGCGTCCCACCGCCAGGACCACTGCACCCAGGTGTCCGCCGACACCGCCGGGGCGAGCGTCGCCTCCTGCCACGGGCCGCCGTCGGCGCGTACCTCGACGCGGCGGATGCCACGGTGCTGCGCCCACGCCACGCCCGCCACCGTCACCGGGCCGGCGGCCGGGCGGCTGCGGGGCCGGGGCGTGTCGATCCGGGACTGCGTCTTGATCGGGCCCTGCGCGGACCAGCCGCGCGGCACCCAGTACGCGTCGAAGTCGGCGAAGCTGGTCAGCTCCAGCTCGGTGAGCCACTTGCAGGCCGACACGTACCCGTAGAGGCCGGGCACCACCATCCGCACCGGGAAACCGTGTTCGATCGGCAGCGGCTCGCCGTTCATGCCGACCGCGAGCAGCGCGTCCCGCCCGTCGCGCAGCACCGACGTCGGCGTGCCGCAGGTCCAGCCGTCCACCGCGCGGCCGACCACCTGGTCCGCGCCGTCCTCCGGGCCGGCCTCGTCGAGCAGTTCCCCGATCGGCACGCCGAGCCACCGCGCGTTGCCGATCAGGTCGCCGCCCACCTCGTTGGAGACGCAGGCGAGCGTCACGTACCGCTCGACCATCGGGCGGGCCAACAGGTCGTCGAAGCTCAGCTCGATCGGGTTGCGTACCCGACCGTGGATGCGCAGCCGCCAGGTGGCCGGATCGACCTGCGGCACCACGAGCGCGGTGTCGATCCGGTAGAACTCCCGGTTCGGCGTGACGTACGGCGCGAGCCGGGGCAGCGACAGGTCCGCTCCGGCCGGCACCTGCGGTGCGGGGGCGGCCGGGGCGGGCAGCGTCACCGCCTCCCGGGCCGCCGACACGCCGCGCCGGCCGGCCAGCCAGTGCCCGCCCAGCCCGGCCACCGCCGCCGCGCCGGTGAGCAGCCCGGCGCCACGCAGGAACCGCCGCCGCGACTCCGCGTCGTCGTCGTGCCGGACCGGCTCCCAGCCGCCGGGGGTCTCCCCCTCGCGGGCGAGCGCGGCGACCGCCGGGGGCGGCGCGGACGGCGGCGTGGCGCGGGGTGCCCGGTCACCGTCCGCCGGCTCCGTCCCGCGCTCCGCCGGATCGGTCCCGGCCCGGTCGCGTCGCACCGCGTCGAACCGATCCCGCCCGGACCGCTCCCGGCGCGCCGGATCGGCGCTCAGCGGCCCGGCCACGAAGGCCCAGAGCGTCAGCGCGCCGAGTCCGCCGCCGACCAGGGCGGGCAGCGCGTCGAACGCGTTGGCGCCGGCCCGGGTCAGCGCGGCGGCGACGCCGAGCACCGTGAACGCGGCGACCCCGGCCAGGCCGAGCACCAGCCGCCGGGCCGCCGTCAGGCCGAGCAGCGCCCCGAAGGCGGCCAGCAGCAGCGCGGTCCCCACCAGCAGGGCGATCTTGTCGTACGTGCCGAAGACGTCGATGGCGAACTGCTTGAGCGGCTCGGGGACCAGGTCGACGACGAGTCCGCCGACGGCGACGAGCGGAGCGGACCGGGGACCGGTCAGGACCGCCACGGGTTCGGCGGTGCCGAGGGCCACCACGGTGGCGACGACACCGGCCGTCGCCGCGCGGCGGCGGGAGAGGGTGCTCACGGCGTCCAGTCTGGTCGACCCGCCGGGCCGGCTGCCAATGTCGTCAGCGTTCCGTAAGCAGATACGCGTCAGGGCACACCACCGGGTCGGCGGTGTGCCCTGACGTCGGGCGTGCTCTTCGGGTCAGAAGCCCGGGCCGTGCTGGTGGCCGTGACCGTGCGAGTGGCCGTGCCCACCGGCGGCGGCCGGCTCCGGCTCGGCCGGCTTCTCCACCACGAGGCTCTCGGTGGTGAGCAGCAGGCCGGCGATCGAGGCGGCGTTGCTGACCGCGTTGCGGGTCACCTTCACCGGGTCGATGATGCCGGACTTGGCCAGGTCGACGTACTCGCCGGTGGCGGCGTCGAGGCCGTTGCCCCAGTCCTGGCCGACGACCTTCTCCACCACCACGTAGCCGTCGTGGCCGGCGTTCTGCGCGATCCAGCGCAGCGGCTCGACGAGCGCCTTGCGCACGATCGAGACGCCGACCTTCTCGTCACCGGTGAAGCCCAGGTCGTCGTCGAGCACCGGCAGGATCTGGGCCAGGGCGGCGCCGCCACCCGGGACCGTACCCTCCTCGACCGCGGCCTTGGTCGCGGCGATGGCGTCCTCGATGCGGTGCTTGCGCTCCTTCATCTCGACCTCGGTGGCCGCGCCGACCTTGATCACGGCGATGCCGCCGGAGAGCTTCGCCAGCCGCTCGGCCAGCTTCTCCCGGTCCCACTCGGAGTCGGAGGCCTCGATCTCCTTGCGGATCTGCGCGACCCGGTCGGCGACCTCGGAGGCCTGCCCGCCACCGTCGACGACAGTGGTGTTCTCCTTGTCGACCACGACGCGGCGGGCGGTGCCGAGCACCTCCAGGCCGACCTGGTCGAGCTTGTAGCCCAGCTCCGGGGCGACCAGCTCGGCGCCGGTCAGGATCGCCATGTCCTGGAGCATCGCCTTGCGGCGGTCGCCGAAGCCGGGGGCCTTGACGGCGCAGACCTTGACGGTCTTGCGCAGCGCGTTGACCACGAGCGTGGACAGGGCCTGGCCCTCGACGTCCTCGGCGACGATGAGCAGCGGCTTGTTGTTCTGGAGGACCTTCTCCAGCAGCGGCAGCAGCTCCTCGATCGCCGAGATCTTCTGGGTGGTGATCAGGATGTACGGGTCCTCCAGGACCGCCTCCTGCGCCTCCAGGTCGGTGACGAAGTTCGGCGAGATGAAGCCCTTGTCGAACTGCAGACCCTCGGTCACCTCCAGCTCGGTGGTGAGCGCGGAGCCCTCCTCGACGGTGATGACGCCGTCGCGGCCGACCTTCTCCATCGCCTCGGCGATCAGCTCGCCGATGGCGGCGTCCTGCGCGGAGACGGTCGCGACGTGCGCGATCGACTCCTTGCCGGCGACCTCGACGGCCTTGCCGAGCAGCGCCTCGGAGACCTTGGCGGCCGCCGCGTCGATGCCCCGCTTCAGGCCGATCGGGTTGGTGCCGGCGGCCACGTTGCGCAGGCCCTCGCGGACCATGGCCTGGGCCAGCACGGTGGCGGTGGTGGTCCCGTCGCCGGCGACGTCGTTGGTCTTGGTCGCCACCTCCTTGACCAGCTGCGCGCCGAGGTTCTCGTACGGGTTGGTGAGCTCGATCTCCTTGGCGATGGTCACGCCGTCGTTGGTGATCGTGGGCGCACCGAACTTCTTGTCCAGGACGACGTTGCGCCCGCGCGGGCCGAGGGTGACCTTCACCGCGTCCGCGAGGGCGTTGACACCGTGCTCGAGCAGGTGCCGGGCGTCGTCCGAGAAGCTGAGGATCTTCGCCATCAGTATCCCTTCGAAGCGACGTTGCCCCGGCCCGGCGAGCCGGACCGGGGCAACGACACTGATCGGTTGCTTACTTCTCGATGACCGCGAGGACGTCGCGGGCGGAGAGCACCAGGTACTCCTCGCCGGCGTACTTGACCTCGGTGCCGCCGTACTTCGAGTAGAGGACGGTGTCGCCGACCTTCACGTCGATCGGCACGCGGTTGCCCTTGTCGTCGATCCGGCCCGGGCCGACAGCGAGGACGGTGCCCTCCTGCGGCTTCTCCTTGGCGGTGTCGGGGATCACGATGCCCGAGGCGGTGGTGGTCTCGGCCTCGTTCGCCTGGACCACGATGCGGTCCTCGAGCGGCTTGATCGCAACCTTGGTCGCGGTAGTCACGGGCATACCCTCCCGGGTACTTGGTGTCGTTGCCGGCCGGCATGCCGACCAGCGTCAATCTGCCACATGCCACCGGGCGGGGCCGTCGTCGCGGGTGCCGGTCCGCCTGGCGCTCAACCCCCGGGCACGAGGCTCGGGTGTTGGCACCCTCAGGGTGAGAGTGCTAATCGCAGGTTATTCCTCGGCTAGCACTCCGTCAAGGAGAGTGCCAACGCGTCGCCCTCCGTGTCGCGCCGGAACCGGGCCGGGAGAATGAGCGCGTGGATCTCGACCAGCTCGCCGCACTGCGTACCCCCGAGGGGTCGGCGGCGCTCGCCGCGGCCGAGCGGGTGGCCGGCGGCGACCCGCTGGCGGCGGCGGCCGCGCTGCGCTCGGCCGGCCTTCCCGGCGGGCTCGCGGCGGCGGCGCTCACCCAGGCCGAGCTGCGCCGCCGGGCGGCCGGCAAGTTCGGCGCGGCGGCGGCCGGGATGTTCCTCACCCGGGCGGGGCTGGAGCAGGCGACCCGCCGCGTGGTCGCCGACCGGCGCGCGGCACGGCTGCGCGCCGCGGGCGTGACCACGCTGGCCGACCTGGGGTGCGGCCTGGGGGCCGACGCGCTCGCCGCGGCCCGCGCCGGCATCCGGGTGTACGCGGTGGAGGCCGACCCGGTGACCGCCACGATGGCCGCCGCGAACGCCGAGGCGGCCGGGCTCGCCGATCTGGTGACGGTCTCCTGTGGTGACGCCACGGCGTTCGACGTGACCGGGGTGGACGCGGTGTTCTGCGATCCGGCCCGGCGGCGGGCGGGCACCGGGCGGCGCGTCTTCGACCCGAATGCCTACTCGCCGCCGTGGGACTTCGTCACCGGCCTGGCCGCGCGGGTGCCGCGCACGGTGGTGAAGGTGGCGCCCGGGCTGGACCACGCGCTCATCCCGGGCGGCGCCGAGGCGGAGTGGGTGAGCGTGGACGGCGACCTGGTCGAGGCGGCGCTGTGGTGCGGCGAGCTGGCCGAGGTCCCGCGCCGCGCCACGGTGCTGCGCGAGCGCGACGACGCGGTGTCGCTCCTCACCGGCACGGGCGCGCAGGAGGCGCCGGTGGGACCGGTCCGGCGGTTCCTCTACGACCCGGATCCGGCTGTGGTGCGCGCGCACCTGGTCGCCGAGCTGGCCGCCGACCTCGACGCCACGCTCGCCGACCCGTCGATCGCCTACCTGTACGGCGACCAGGCCCGGCCCACCCCGTTCGCCCGCTGTCTGGAGATCACCGACGTGCTTCCGTTCTCGCTCAAGCGGCTGCGCGCCCTGCTCCGGGAGCGGCGGGTCGGCCGGGTCGAAATCCGTAAGCGCGGGTCGGCGCTGGAGCCGGAGAAGCTGCGCCGCGACCTGCGACTGTCCGGCGACGAGGCGGCCGGTCTGGCGCTGACCCGGGTGGCCGGCGACCCCACGGTGCTCGTCTGCCGGCCGGTTCCGGCCGGCGGCTGACCCCGGCGCGCGGTTTCGGCTCGCGGTCGGCCGACAGCCGGGCTAGCTTGACGCCCATGGCGGGCCCCGGCACTCCGGCGATCGCGTTGCTGAGCAAGCGGAAGATCGCCCACAGCACCCACACCTACGACGTGTCGCCGGACGCGCCGAACTACGGCGCGCTCGTGGCGACCGCGCTCGGGGTGGCGCCGGAGCGCGTGTTCAAGTCGCTCGTCACCGAGGTCGACGGCGGGCTGACGGTGGCGGTGGTGCCGGTGACCGGCGAGCTGGACCTGAAGGCGCTCGCCGCCGCGGCCGGCGGCAAGCGGGCCACCATGGCGGACCGGGCGACCGCCGAGCGGGCGACCGGGTACGTCCGCGGCGGCATCAGCCCGCTCGGGCAGCGCAAGCGGCTACCGACGGTCATCGACGCCTCGGCGCTGGCGCATCCGACGGTGTACGTCTCGGCGGGTCGCCGGGGGTTGCAGGTGCAGCTCGCGCCGACGGATCTGGTTGCGCTCACCGGGGCGACGACGGCATCGATCGCCGCCATCTGAGCGGGGTCGTGACGGTACGTGTGGGAGCGTTCCCGGAACGCGCTCTCCCGGTGGTGTCCCGTGGGTGACAACCGCGTTGCTGAATTGTTACCGCCGCCAACAAACTTCTGACCTCGGCAGTCTTGCGGCGCATGGGAAACGGGGAATACGTTGCCGGACACAACAAAACATCACCACTCCCCCACCTCCGAAAGGACCCTGCACATGCGCAAGGGCTTCCTCACCTTCGCGGCCGTCGGTCTTCTCGCGACCGGCAGCATGGCCGCATGCGGTGACAACGGCGGTTCTTCCGACGAGGCCGGCGGCTCCAACGCCAAGAAGCCGAAGATCGGCGTGATCCTGCCGGACAGCAAGTCCTCCGCCCGCTGGGAGGGCGCGGACCGCAAGTACCTCAAGGCGGCGTTCGACGCGGCCGGCGTCGAGTCCGACATCCAGAACGCGCAGAACGACAAGACCGCGTTCCAGACCATCGCCGACCAGATGATCACCAGCGGCGTCAACGTCCTGATGATCGTCAACCTGGACTCCGGCACCGGCAAGGCCGTGCTCGACAAGGCCAAGTCGCAGGGCGTCGCGACCATCGACTACGACCGGCTGACCCTGGGCGGCTCCGCCCAGTACTACGTCAGCTTCGACAACGAGGCGGTCGGCAAGCTCCAGGGCGAGGGCCTGAGCAAGTGCCTGACCGACAAGGGCGTCAAGAACCCGTCGATCTCGTACCTCAACGGCTCGCCGACCGACAACAACGCCACCCTGTTCAAGAACGGGTACGACTCGGTGCTCAAGCCGAAGTTCGACTCGAAGGAATACACCAAGGTCGCCGACGACCCGGTGCCGGCCTGGGACAACGCGCAGGCCGCCACGATCTTCGAGCAGCAGATGACCAAGGCCGGCGGCAAGATCGACGGCGTGCTCGCCGCCAACGACGGTCTCGGCAACGCGGCCATCTCGGTGCTGAAGAAGAACAAGCTCAACGGCAAGGTCCCGGTGACCGGTCAGGACGCCACCAAGGAGGGCCTGCAGAACATCCTCGCCGGTGACCAGTGCATGACCGTCTACAAGGCGGTCAAGAAGGAGGCGGACGCCGCCGCCGAGCTGGCCATCGCGCTCGCCAAGGGCGAGAAGAAGGACACCGGCCAGACGGTCAAGGACCCGGAGGGCAACCGGGACGTGCCGGCCGTGCTGCTCGAGCCCAAGGCCATCTACAAGGACAACGTCAAGGACGTGGTGGCCGACGGCTACGTCACCAAGGAAGAGCTCTGCACCGGTGCCTTCGCGAAGCTCTGCACCGACGCCGGCGTGAGCTGACCCACCCGCCTCAGGCGGCGCCGGACGGGATCCGAGACCTCCCTCCGCCCAAAGGAGAACCCCGTGTCCGCAACCCCCCTGCTGGAGCTACGCGGGATCGACAAGAGCTTCGGTCCCGTCCAGGTGCTCCGCGACGTCGCCTTCGCCGCGCACCCCGGCGAGGTGACCGCGCTCGTCGGCGACAACGGCGCCGGCAAGTCGACCCTGGTCAAGTGCATCAGCGGCATCCACCCCACCGACGCCGGCGAGTTCCTCTTCGACGGCAGGCCGGTGACCATCAACAGCCCCCGCGACGCCGCCGCGCTCGGGATCGAGGTCGTCTACCAGGACCTCGCGCTCTGCGACAACCTCGACATCGTGCAGAACATGTTCCTCGGCCGGGAGAAGCGCAGCGGCATCGTGCTCGACGAGCCGACCATGGAGCAGATGGCCGCCGAGACGCTCGCCGGCCTGAGCGTGCGCACCGTGAAGTCGCTGCGCCAGCACGTGGCCAGCCTCTCCGGCGGCCAGCGGCAGACCGTCGCCATCGCCAAGGCCGTGCTCTGGAACAGCAGGCTCGTCATCCTGGACGAGCCGACCGCCGCGCTCGGCGTCGCGCAGACCGCCCAGGTGCTGGAGCTGGTGCGCCGGCTGGCCGACAACGGCCTGGCCGTGGTGCTCATCTCGCACAACATGAACGACGTCTTCGCCGTCTCCGACCGGATCGCCGCGCTCTACCTCGGCCAGATGGTCGCTCAGGTGAAGACCACCGACATCACCCACTCGCAGGTGGTCGAGCTGATCACCGCCGGCCGCTCCGGCAGCCTCGGCCTCACCGGCGAGCCGGGCGGCAACGGCGCCGCGCCCGCCGACACCACTCCAGGAGCCGTCCGATGACCGCCATCGTCGTGAAGAAGGAAGGCCCGGCCGGTGTCACACCGACACCGACCATGAGCAGCCACGTGAACAACTACTGGCGCCGGGTACGCGGCGGCGACATCGGCGCGCTGCCCGCTGTGGTCATGCTCGTGGCGCTGGCGGTGGGCTTCTCGATCGCCCGCCCGTCGTTCTTCACCGCCGGCAACCTGGCGAACCTGTTCACCCAGGGCGCGGCCGTCACGCTCATCGCCATGGGCCTGGTCTTCGTCCTGCTGCTCGGCGAGATCGACCTCTCCGCCGGCTTCGCCAGCGGCGTCTGCGCCGCGATCCTGGCCAATGTGGTCACCGTGCTCGGCTACCCCTGGTACGTGGCGGTGCTCGCCGCCGTCGTCACCGGCGTGGTCATCGGCACCGTGCTGGGCCTGCTGGTCGCCAAGGTCGGCATCCCGTCCTTCGTGGTCACGCTCGCCGGGTTCCTGGCCTTCCAGGGCGTCGTGCTGACGCTGATGGACGAGGGCGCCAACATCGCGATCCGCGACGACGTGCTCGTCGCGATCGCCAACCGCAACCTCACCCCCGCGCTGGGCTGGGCGCTGGCCGCGGTGGCAGTCGCCGGGTACGCGGCCGTGCAGTTGCTGCGGTACCGCAACCGGGCCGCCCGCGGCCTGCTCACCGACCCGATCGCGGTGGTCGCCGCCCGGATCGCCGGCCTCGCGGTGATCCTCGGCGTCGCTGTCTACGTGCTCAACCTGGAGCGCAGCCGCAACGTGCTGATCACCTCGCTCAAGGGCGTGCCGATCGTGGTGCCGATCATCGCGGTGCTGCTGATCGTCTGGACGTTCGTGCTCCAGCGCACCAGCTACGGGCGGCACATCTACGCGGTCGGCGGCAACGCCGAGGCGGCCCGCCGGGCCGGCATCAACGTCGACCGCATCCGCATCTCCGTCTTCGTCATCTGCTCCTCGATGGCCGCCATCGGCGGCATCGTGGCCGCCAGCAGGGGCAACTCCGTCGACCCCAACACCGGGGGCAGTAACGTACTGCTCTACGCCGTCGGCGCGGCGGTGATCGGCGGCACCAGCCTCTTCGGCGGCAAGGGCCGGATCCTCGACGCCGTGCTCGGTGGCGCGGTGGTCGCGGTCATCGACAACGGTATGGGACTGATGGGATACAGCTCGGGCGTGAAGTACGTGGTCACCGGCGTGGTGCTGCTCGCCGCGGCGACGATCGACGCGCTGTCGCGTCGGCGGGCCGCCGCCACCGGCAACCGCTGATCAGGGGTACGGAAACACCATGGCAGTGGCAATGCGCGCGGGCCCCAGTCAGGACGAGATCCGTCGGCAGAACCTGGGCGCATTGCTCCGCTACGTACACGTTCACGGGGCCACCACCCGCGCCGAACTGACCACCGCGCTCGGACTCAACCGCAGCACCATCGGCGCGCTGACCGCGGACCTGGCCGGCGCCGGTCTGGTCAGCGAGGGGACGCCGAAGGAGACCGGCCGGGCCGGACGACCGTCACTCGTCGTCCGGCCCGAGTCGGAACGGGTCTACGCGTACGCGTACAGCGTCGAGGTGGACCGGCTGCGGGCCGCGCGGGTCGGGCTCGGCGGTGAGGTGCTCGACCGCCGGGAGATGGACCGGCCGCGCAACCTGGTCGCCGGGGAGGCCGCCCCGCTGCTCGCGGGCGCGGTCAAGGAGATGCACCAGTCGGTGCCGGCGGACGCGGTCTGCGTGGGCGCCGGGCTGGCGGTCTGCGGCATGGTCCGCCGGGAGGACGGTCTGGTCCGGCTCAGCCCGACCACCGGCTGGGTGGACGAGCCGATCGGCGCCGCGCTCGCCGTCGAGCTGGGGATAGACGTACCGATCACGGTGGGCAACGTGGCCGACGTGGCCGCGTACGCCGAGCACGCCCGCGGCGCGGCGGTCGGCTGCGACAACGTCATCTACCTCTACGGCGACGTCGGTGTGGGCGCGGGCATCATCGCCGGAGGGCGGCGGCTGACCGGGCACGGCGGCTACGGCGGCGAGGTCGGCCACATGGTGGTGGTCCGCGACGGGGTGCGCTGCGACTGCGGCCGGCGCGGCTGCTGGGAGACCGAGATCGGCGAGCACGGGCTGCTGCGCGCCGCCGGCCGGTCCGAGGCACGCGGCCGGGACGCGCTGCTCGCCGTCTTCGACGCCGCCGACCGCGGCGACGCCCGCGCCCAGACCGCGGTACGGCAGGCCGGTGACTGGCTCGGCTTCGGCGTCGCGAACCTGGTCAACATCTTCAACCCGGAGATGGTCATCTTCGGCGGCACCATGCGCGACCTCTACCTGGCCTCCGCCGCGCAGGTGCGCAGCCGGCTCAACTCCAACGGGCTGCCCGCGTGCCTGGAGCACGTGCGGCTGCGTACCCCGAAGCTCGGTGACGACGCGGCGCTGATCGGCGCCGCCGAGCTGGCGTTCGAACGACTCCTCGCCGACCCGCTGAACTGATCGGCCCGCCGATCCGTACCAGTGTGCGGACGGGCGGCCGGCTTGCGCGGCCGTCCACGACCCCGCGTACCGGTCCGGACCGAGGAGGCACCGCAACCATGGCATCGCTGGAATCCGCACGCCGCAAGCTGGCGCACCGGGTGGTACTGCTGCTCGCCGCGCTGGGCGCGGGGATCGGCGTCGTTCCCGGGACGGCGCAGGCCGCACCCAACCCCGGCGTGCAGATGAACGCCGCCGACATGACGCTGCTCAACGGCGTACGGCTGGCCGGGCTGTGGGAGATGCCGGCCGGGCAGATGGCGGCCGAGAAGGGCCAGTCCGCCCGGGTACGCGAGGTCGGCGCGGAGATCGCCAAGCAGCACGCGGAGCTGGACCAGCTGGTGGTCGAGGCGGCCAACAAGCTCGGCGCCACCCTGCCGACGGATCCGACGGCCGAGCAGCAGGGGTGGCTGACCGAGATGCGGAACGCCACCGGCGCCCGGTTCGACCAGATCTTCGTCACCCGGCTGCGGGTCGCCCACGGCAAGATCTTCCCGGTGATCGGCGCGGTCCGGGCCAGCACCCGCGACCCGATCGTGCGCAAGCTGGCCGAGGACGCCAACACGTTCGTCAACGACCACATGACCATGCTGGAGAGCACCGGGCTGGTGCGCTGGCAGCAGTTGCCACCGGCCGCGCTGCCGCCCGCGCAGAGCGACTCGCTCGTCGCCGCCGCCCAGGCCAACGTGGGCAGCGGTGGTGGGCTCCAGGTCGGCACCGGGGTGGTGTGGGCGGTGTTCCTGATCGCGCTCGGCACCGGCGGGTACGCGACCTGGCGGCTGACCCGCCGTTCGTGACCCGTCCGTCGAGCGGGCCCCGGCACGTCGCCGGGGCCCGTCGCGCGTCCTCAGCCGTGCCAGGAACGCCACAGCGCGGCGTACGAGCCACCGGCCGCGACCAGCTCGTCGTGTGATCCCAGCTCGGTGATCCGGCCGTCGGCGACCACCGCCACACGGTCCGCGTCGTGCGCGGAGAAGAGCCGGTGCGCGATGGCGATGACGGTACGGCCCTGAAGCACCGCCGCCAGCGACCGTTCCAGGGCCCGGGCCGCCCGCGGGTCGATCAGCGAGGTTGCCTCGTCCAGCACCAGCGTGTGCGGGTCGGCGAGCACCAGCCGGGCCAGCGCGAGCTGCTGCGCCTGCGCCGGGGTGAGCGGGTGTCCGCCCGCGCCGACCTGCGTGTCGAGCCCGTCCGGCAGGGCCAGCGCCCAGTCCAGCGCGTCGACGGCGGCCAGCGCCGCGCGTACCCGCTCCGGGTCGGCGTCCGGCCGGACCATCGCCACGTTGTCGGCGAGCGTGCCGATGAACACGTGGTGCTCCTGACTGACGAGCGCGACATGGGTACGCAGCTCGGCCAGGGGCATCCCGGCCAGCGGGCGGCCGTCCACCGTCACCGTGCCGGCGTTCGGCGCGTGCACGCCGGCCAGCAGCCGGCCCAGCGTCGACTTGCCCGCCCCGGACGGGCCGACCATCGCCAGCCGCTCCCCCGGCCGGGGTTCCAGCGTCACGCCGTGCAGCACGTCGTGACCCGGGCGGTACGCGTACCGGACGTCGTGCGCGGCGAGCCGGCCGTCGCCGCCCGCACTGCCCCGAGCGGCGGTGCGCTCGTCCGGCGTGCCGGATGCCCTGGTGCGCTCGTCCGGCTCGGCCGCCACCCCGAGCAGCCGGGCCAGCGAGGCGCCGCCGACCTGGAACTCGTCCAGCCAGCCGAGCAGCCGCTCGATCGGGTCGGTGAGCTGCTGGGCGTAGAGCGTGGCGGCGGTGACCTGACCGAGGCTGGCCCAGCCCTTCAGGTGGAACCAGCCGCCGATGAGCAGGGTCGCCACCATCGGCACCAGGTAGCCGAACTCGGCCACCGGCCAGAACACGGTCCGCAGGTGGAGCGTGTAGCGCTCGGCCGCGTACGACCGGCGGATGTCCGCGTCGCCGCGGGCCCGGCGGCGGGCCGCCTGCCGCAGCGCCTCGGTGGTCCGCGCCCCCTCGACCGTCTCGCTGATCCCGTCGGTGATGTCCGAGTAGGCCGCGTTCTCCCGCAGGTAGCCCTGCGGCGCACGGCGCAGGTACCAGCGCGTGCCGGCCCACAGCACCGGCACCGCCAGCAGGCTGGGCAGCGCCAGCAGCGGACCGGTCAGCAGCAGCGCGCCGAGGATCAGCAGCACGGTCAGCGCCGCGATGAGCGTCTCCGGCCCGGCGAACCGGACCGTACGGGACAGCGCGGCGACGTCCCGCGAGGTGCGGGTGAGCAGGTCGCCGGTGCCGGCCCGCTCGACTGTGGCCAGCGGCAGCGCGAGCACCCGGTCGACGAACTCCTCCCGCAGCTCGGCGAGCACCCGCTCACCGAGCCGGGCCGAGGCCAGGTGCGCGAAGCGGACCAGCACCGCCTGCACCACCACGAACGCGGCGATGGCCGCCACGACCCGGTCCACTGTCGTCGCGGCGATGCCCTGGGAGATCCCCTGCACCAGGTCGCCGAGCAGGCGCGGGGCGACGAGCCCGGCCCCGGCGGCGAGCGCGTGCAGGCCGAGCGCGGCGGCCAGGCCACGCGGGTGACGGCGGATCAGCTCGCGCACGTACCGGCGGACCTGGGCGATGTCGGCGACGGGCAGCGCGTTGCTCATCGGTCCTCCTCCCGGCTCACCGTGGCGGCGTAGCGCGGCTCGGCGGCGAGCAGTTCCTCGTGCCGGCCCTCGGCGACGACCTTGCCGTCCTCCACGAAGACCACGTGGTCGGCGTGGCCGAGCACCAGCGGGCTCGTGGTGCAGACGAGCGTGGTCCGGCCGTGGCGGGCCGGACCGAGCCGTTCGGCGATGCGCGCCTCGGTGTGCGCGTCCACCGCGCTGGTCGGCTCGACCAGGATCAACGTCTCCGGGTCGGCGACGAGCGCGCGGGCCAGCCGCAGCCGTTGCCGCTGCCCGCCGGAGAACTCCCGGCCGCGTTCGGCGACCTCGCCGTCCAGGCCGCCGGGCAGCGCCTCGACGATGTCGGTGGCGCTCGCCGCGGCCAGCGCCGCCTCGACGGCGCCGGGCTCGGCCCGGTCGTGCGGGTCCAGCTCCGTGCGCAGCACGCCGCTGAACAGCTGCGCGTCGTTGTCGGCCACCAGGATCCGCTCCCGCACCGTCGCCAGTGCCACGTCCCGCAGCGGTACGCCGTGCAGCGTGACGTCCCCGTCGGCGTACCGGCCGAGCCGGTCGGCGATCTCGGTGGCGTCCTGCGGGGTGGCGGTGGCCAGCGCGGTGAGCCGGCCCGGTCGCAGGACGAGTCCGGAGCGTACGTCCGCCAGCTCGCCCGGACCGGCCGGCACCGGCCCCGGGGTGGCCGGGTCGGTGAACTCCGGCGCGAGCCGCAGCAACCGGACCACCCGGCGGGCCGCCACGTGTCCCCGGGTCAGCTTGTCGGCCGCCTCGGTGAGGTTGCGCAGCGGGCTGACCAGGAACGCGGTGTAGCCGTAGAACGAGACCAGCTCGCCGGCGCTGATCTCGCCGCGCAGCGCGAACCGGGCGCCGAGCCAGGTCACCAGCACCACGAAGACGCCGGGCAGCAGGATCTGCGCGGCCTGCAGCAGCGACTCGACCCGGGCCACCCGCAGCCCGTCCGCGCGCAACGCCTGCGAGCGTTGCCGGTAGCGCTCGGACAGCACCGGCTCACCGCCGACTCCGCGCAGCACGCGCAGGCCGGAGACGATGTCCGCGGCCCGGGCGGTGAGCCGGCCGGTCGAGTCCCGGTACGCGGCCTGCTGCCGGTGCAGCGGGCGGATCAGCAACGCCACGAGCGCCATCAGCAGCGGCACCCCGAGCACCACCACGAGGCCGAGCGGCTGGGAGGCGTTGAGCAGGATCACCGCGACGGTGACGATGCCGACCACCGAGCCGGCGCCACGGGCGGTGATGTCGATGGCGCTGCCGATGTGCTCGATGTCGGCGGTGCCGATGCTCACCACCTCGCCCGCCGCGACCCGCCGGGGCAGCGCGGCACCGAGGCGGTTGGTGGCGTCCACCGTCACCTGGACGGTGCGGTAGGCGGCGCCGAGCCAGTTGTGCACCGCGCAGCGGTGGCGCAGGATCCCGGCGACGGCCTGCACCAGACCCAGCCCGAGCAGCGCCAGACTCCAGCGCACCAGCGCGTCCGGGTCGCGTTGGGCCAGGCCGGCTTCCACGGCGCGGCCGAGCACAGCCGGCACCAGCGCCTGGGCCAGCATCCAGATCACGCCGAGCGCGAGACCGGCGCCGAAGATGACGGGGTGCCGCCCGGCGAGCCACACGAGGTATCGGGTGGCCGACCGCGCGTCGGGGGTGCCGGGATCGCCGGCCGGTGAGAAGCGCATGGCCCACCGACGCTAGGTGCCGGGGCGACCCGTGCGCCAACCAATTCCGGCCGTCGTGACGGCCGTCGCGTCAGCGGTCGACCTGGGTGAAGTCCCAGCTGTGCGGCGGGCGGGCGATCAGGCGCGCCGGCGGCTCCGGCAGCTCCCGGGGGTTGTTCCGCCACTTGGAGATGACCACGAGCCGGTGGTCGGTGGAGGAGAACACCTCGCTGGAGACGTGCATCGGGTCGTGCTCGAACTCGGGCAGCGCGGTCTCGCAGACCCAGGTGATCAGGTCGGCGAAGCCGTACGGCTCGGCCTTGGCCTCCCACATGCGGACGATCATGTCGGTCCCCTCCCCGCTCACACGCTGACCACTGTCAGCGGCATCGCCGAGTCGGCCGGCAGGTCCAGCCGGCTCGGCGCGACGCCCGCGGCCACCAGGTGCGAGCCGAGCGCGGCCACCATCGCGCCGTTGTCCGTGCAGAGCTTCGGCCGGGGCGTACGCACCCGGATGCCGTGCCTGCCGGCCCGCTGCTCGGCCATCGCCCGCAGGCGCGAGTTGGCGGCCACGCCGCCGCCGATCACCAGCGTGTCGATGCCGCTGGTGCGGCAGGCGTCGATCGCCTTGCCGACGAGCACGTCGCAGACCGCCTCCTGGAAGGACGCGGCCACGTCGGCGACCGGGACCGGCTCACCGGCCCGCTGCCGCGCCTCCACCCAGCGGGCCACCGCCGTCTTCAGACCGGAGAAGGAGAAGTCGTACCGGTGCCCGGCCAGGTCCTTCGGGGCGGTCAGCCCGCGCGGGAACGCGATCGCCGCCGGGTCGCCGGCGCGCGCCTCCCGGTCGATGTACGGCCCACCGGGGAACGGCAGCCCGAGCAGCCGGGCCACCTTGTCGAACGCCTCCCCGGCCGCGTCGTCGATGGTCGCGCCGAGCGGCACCACGTCGCGGGCCAGGTCGTCGACGCGCAGCAGCGAGGAGTGCCCGCCGGAGACCAGCAGCGCGATGGCGGGCTCGGGCAGCGGGCCGTGTTCCAGCGTGTCCACCGCGACGTGCGCGGCCAGGTGGTTCACGCCGTACACCGGCTTCTCCGCCGCCACCGCGTACCCCTTGGCGGCGGCGACCCCGACGAGCAGCGCGCCGGCCAGGCCCGGCCCGGAGGTCACGGCGATGGCGTCGATGTCGGCGAGGGTGACGCCCGCTTCGCGCAGCGCCCGGTCCATGGTCGGCACGATGGCCTCCAGGTGGGCGCGGCTGGCCACCTCGGGCACCACGCCGCCGAACCGGGCGTGCTCCTCGACGCTGGAGGCGAGCGCGTCGGCGAGCAGCGTGTGCCCGCGCACGATGCCCACGCCGGTCTCGTCGCAGGAGGTCTCGATGCCGAGGACCAGGGGTTCGTCAGCCATGCGCGTCAGTCCTCGTTGCGCTGCATGACCAGCGCGTCGGTGTTGCTCGGTTGGTAGTAGCCGCGCCGTACGCCGATCGGCTCGAAGCCGTACGTGGCGTAGAGCCGTTGCGCGGGCGCGTTGTCCGCGGCGACCTCCAGCAGCGTGCTGCGGGCGCCGCGCCGGGCCGCCTCGGCGAGCAGCGCCTCCAGCAGCAGCCGGCCGATCCCCCGGCGCTGGGCGTCCCGGCGGACCGCGACGTTCTGCACCCACGCCTCGTCGGGCGGGGACACGGCCAGCCCGGCGTAGCCGAGCACGGCGCCGTCGTCGCCGGTGGCGTCGTCGTCGGTGGCGTCGTCGTCGGTGGCGACCAGGTAGAAGTGCCCGTTGGCGAGTTCGTTCCAGAACATCGCCGCCGACCACTGCTCGGCGCCGAACAGGTCCGCCTCGATGGGCAGCACCTCGTCGATGTGCCACCAGCGGAACCGGCCCAGCCTCATGGCAGGACCGGCTTGTGGCCGGTGGCCGCGACCGCGTCCGGGCGACGCAGGTAGAGCGGGGTGAGCGTCTCGCCGGGCGCGCCCGCGCGGATCCGTGGCGCCGCGAGACGGGCCAGCGCCAGCGGGTCCGGGTAGCGCGGCTCGTCGCGCACCGGCAGCCCGAGCACGTCGGCGTACCGGTGCGCGCCGTCGCCGACCGCGACGGTGACCGCCAGTTCGCGCGCCCGCTCCGCGACCACCGCCGGGGCCGCCACCTCCGGGCCGGCCAGGCGCTGGCCGGCGCCGTCGTAGACGGCCCAGTAGATCTCCCGGCGCCGCGCGTCGCTCGCCGCCAGCACCGGCTCGCCGGCGGCCGCCGGGTGGCCGAGCCCGTCCAGCGAGCAGACGCCGTACGTGGGTACGCCGAGCACCTGACCCATGGTGGCGGCGGTGACCAGCCCGACCCGCAGCCCGGTGAACGGACCCGGGCCGAGGCCGGCGACGATCGCGGCCAGGTCGGCGGGCCGCGCGCCGACGTCCGCCAGCACGGCGTCGACCTGCGGCGCGAGCAGCTCGCCGTGGGCGCGGGCGTCGACGGTGCACCGGGACGCGCGGAGCGCGACGCCGTCCGCCGAGACCTCGGCCAGGGCGGCGGTCACCGCGGGCGTCGAGGAGTCCACCACGAGTACGAGCACGGTGAACCAGCCTAGCCGTCCGCTCCGCCCGCCCCGGTCACGCCCTCACCGCTCGTTTGGTCACGGTGCGTAGCGCCCGGATCAAAGAGATGAGGTGAGAGCCCGCCATTCTCCGGAGATGACGGAGATGGGGCGGCATCCACACGGAGCCCGAGGAGCCGGGCGAGCACCGTTGACTGACCCGCTACGGCGGCGCCTCGCCGGGGCGGGCGAGGCGCCGGGCGGGTCAGCCGGCTGAACGCTCCCAGTCGACGGTGGGCAGCCCCGCGTCGGCAAGCGCCTTGTTGGCCGCGCTGAACGGGCGGCTGCCGAGGAAGCCGCGCGGGTTCATCGGGCTCGGGTGCCCGGCCTCCAGCACCACGTGCTGCGGGTTGGTCACGAGCGCCGCCTTCTTGCGCGCGTAGCCGCCCCAGAGCAGGAAGACCACGCGCTGGTCGAGCGCGTCGAGCGCCCGGATGGTGGCGTCGGTGAACTCCTCCCAGCCCTTGTTCGCGTGCGAGCCGGGGGTGGCCTGCCGGACCGTCAGCACCGAGTTGAGCAGCAGGACGCCCTGCGCGGCCCAGCCGTCGAGGTTGCCGCTGCGCGGCTTCGGCACGCCCAGGTCCTCGCCCAGTTCCTTGAAGACGTTGCGCAGTGACGGCGGCACCGCCACCCCCTCGCGCACGCTGAAGCTCAGCCCGTGCGCCTGGCCCGCCTTGTGGTAGGGGTCCTGCCCGAGGATGAGCACCCGGGTGTCGGCCGGGCCGCACAGCCGGTAGGCGGAGAAGAGGTCCTCCAGCGGCGGGAAGACGGTGGCGGTCGCGTACTCCCGGGCGACGAACTCGGCCAGCGCCGCGGTGCGGGCCGGGTCCAGGTGGGGGGTGAGCACGGCACGCCAGGCCTCCGGCAGCAGCGCCGGCAGGTCCAGGGTGGGGGCGTCGGGCATCGGCAACCTCTCCTCGTCGGTCGCCATCTTCATACCAGCCGCGACCGACACTCCCGGGCGGCGGCAGGGCCGGGACACTGGCGGCAAAAGTTACCGGAGCGTAACCTACTGGCAAGTTACTTACGCCACATCGCCGCTGCTAGCTTGCATCCACCACCATCGATGCTCGCTAGGAGTGCCCGTGAGCAGTAGGAACACCCGTCCCCGCACGCCCTCCGCCGCCCTCTCCCCCCGCCGCCCGAGAGGCGTCCGGATGCTCGCCGTCGCCGCGGCGGCAGCCGTGTACCTGGCCGGATCCGGCGCACCCGCGGCCGCCGACGACACCGCTCCGGTGGTCTCCCGCGGCGTGACCATCCCCGCCTTCTACCACCCACCCGCCGACCTGCCCGCCGTCAACGGCACGCTGATCCGCACCGAGCCGCTGCCGCTCGGCCTGAGCATCCCCGGGCTCGACGGCCGCCCGATGCCCGGCACCGCCACCCGGCTGATGTACCGGTCCACCGACTCCAACGGCCGGGCCGTCGGCGTGACCGGCGCCTACATCGAACCGTGGGCGGCGTGGCGGGGCACCGGACCACGCCCGCTGGTCGCCGTCGCCTCCGGCACCATGGGACAGGGCGACCAGTGCGCGCCCTCGTTCGCTCTGCAACATCCGCTCACCCTCACCGGCGACACCCTCTCCGTCGGCTACGAGGCACTGGCGATCTACCGCCTCCTCGCCACCGGCGCCGCCGTCGTCGTCACCGACTACGTCGGCCTGGGCGCGACCGACCGGCTGCACACGTACGTCAACCGCCTCGACGAGGGGCGGGCCCTGCTCGACGCCGCCCGCGCCGCCCGCACGGTGCCGGGAGCGTCGGTCACCGACCGGTCCCGCGTCGGTCTGTACGGCTACAGCCAGGGCGGCGGCGCCAGCGCCGCCGCCGCCGAACTCCAGCCCGCCTACGCGCCCGACGTGCCGCTGGCCGGCACCTACGTCGGTGCGCCTCCCGCCGACCTGACGGCTGTCATCGGCGGCATCGACGGCAGCGCGCTGGCGGGAGCGCTCGGCTGGTCGCTCAACGGCTTCGCCCAGTCCGACCCGGCCGTGCGGGACGTCATCGAGGCGAACGTCAACGACGCCGGGCGGGCGGCGCTCAAGGACACCTCCACCATGTGCGTCGGTGACGCGATCCTCCGGTACGCGTTCACGAAGAGCAGCAGGTGGATCACCGGCGGCCGGTCCCTCACCGCCGTCATCGCCGCCGCGCCCGAGGCCCAGGCCGTCCTCGACCGGCAGCGCATCGGCACGCTCAAGCCCGCCGGCCCGGTACGCGTGGCGACCGGCGTCCAGGACGACATCGTGCCCCACCGGCAGGCCCGCCAGCTGGCGGTCGACTGGTGCCGCAAGGGCGGCGACGTGACCTACCAGGCGATCGCCCTGCCGGACCTCGGGGACAAGATCCTCACCAACCACCTGGTGCCGCTCATCACCGACCAGGGCGACGCGGTGGCCTGGCTGACCGACCGGCTCGCCGGGCGGACCGCGTACTCCAACTGCTGGACGATGCCCCTCCAGCCCTAGGACAGTTCGGCGACCCGGGCGGCCCAGTCGCCGCCGACCGGCTCCAGCGTGACCGCCCGGGTGTCGTCGTCGCGACGGTCGATGCGTACCCGCAGGTGCGCGTCGACCAGCTGCTCGACCATCCCCTCGCCCCACTCCACCACTGTCACCGCCTCGTCCACCGAGGCGTCCAGGTCGAGGTCGTCGATCTCCGCCCGCGGGTCGGCGGCCTCACCCAGGCGATACGCGTCGGCGTGCACGAGCGTCACCCGGCCGCCCCGCTCCGGGTCCGGCCGGTGCACCCGCGCGATGACGAAGGTGGGCGAGGTGATGTCCCCGCGTACGCCGAGGCCGGCGCCGATGCCCTGGGTCAGCGCCGTCTTGCCGGCCCCGAGCGGGCCGCTGAGCAGCAGCAGGTCACCGGCCCGCAGCACACCGGCAAGCCGCCGCCCGAACCCGTGGGTGTCGTCGACCGTCTTCAGTTCCACGACCACTGTCATAGCGAATCCAGGAACCTCTCCAGCGCCGCATTCACCTCGTCGGCGTGCTCCAGCATCACCACGTGCCCGCTGTCGTGGATCTTCACGAACTCGGCGTGCGGCAGCCGCCGGACGATCTCCTCGGAGTGCGTCACCGGCGTGATCATGTCCTTGTCCCCCACGATCACCAGCACCGGCGTGCCGGCCAGCGCCGCCAGCGCCGGGAACCGGGAGTGGGTGGCGATCGTGCGCAGGTAGCGGGTGACCGTGTCGGCCGAGGTGCGCGAGTTCATCGTCTCGACGTACGACACCAGCGCCGGGCTCGGCTTCGAGGTGCCGAACCCGTACTTG
This sequence comes from Micromonospora sp. CPM1, assembly GCF_023896895.1. NCBI lineage: Bacteria > Bacillati > Actinomycetota > Actinomycetes > Micromonosporales > Micromonosporaceae > Micromonospora > Micromonospora sp. CPM1. The sequence continues at coordinate 178,520 of NZ_JAMHIU010000008.1, read as the reverse complement.
CGGGTGAGCAGCCAGGCCACGTTCGAGGTCGACCGGCGGGCCCGGTCGATCACGGTGCCGCCGTACCGGGTGGCGTTGCTCATCATGTAGAGCACCGGCGAGCCGACGCGGCCGAGCAGCGCGGGCGCCACCAGCTTGGTCTCCGCCGCGAGGCCGCCCGAGGTGGCCATCAGCACCGTGCCGACCACGCGGTCACCGAACATCTCCGGGTACAGCTCGGCCAGCGCCATGATCGTCATGCCGCCCATCGAGTGCCCGACCAGCACCAGCGGCCCGTCCGGGGCCACCTCGTCGAGCACCCGGCGCAGCGTGTGGCCCAGCGCGGTCAGGTCGTACTCGCCGCTCTCCAGCCGGCCGGAACGGCCGTGCCCCGGCTGGTCGTACGCGACCACCCGGTAGTCGCCCCGCTCGGCGAGCCGCTTGCGCTGGAAGTGGAACGTGCCCATGTCCAGGCAGAACCCGTGCACCAGCACCACCGTCGGGTGCCCGGCGACCGGGCGGGCCGGCTCGACCACCTCCACGTGGATGTCGGTGCCGTCCGGCATCTCCATCCGGTACGCCTCGTCGTAGCGCTGTTCGCCGAAGAGCTCGCCGGCGTACCGGTCGGCCGGGTCGTTCTTGAGCCGGCGGACCAGCACCCGCTCGCTGACCACGCCCGCCGCGAGCCCGGCGGCGGCCACACCGACGGCGGCGCCGACCAGCCCGGCCACCTTGCCGGCGGCGGTACGCGGTCGCGGCAACCGGACACTCATGCGCGCTCGCCGTCGTAGACGCGGGGCACGCGCACGCCACCGAAGCGGGTCACGATCTCGTAGTTGATGGTGCCGACGGCCTCGGCCCAGTCGTCGGCGGTGGGCTCGCCGTCCGCCCCGCTGCCGAACAGCGTCGCCACGTCGCCGTCGGCCACCTCGTCGTCGCCGCAGTCGACCACGAACTGGTCCATGCAGACCCGCCCGGAGATGGTCCGGCGCTTGCCGGCGAGCTGCACCGGCCCGGTGCTGGAGGCGTGCCGGGGCACCCCGTCGGCGTAGCCGAGCGGCACCACCGCGAGGTTGGCCTCCTGCTCGGTGAGGTAGGTGTGGCCGTAGGACACGCCGGTGCCGGCCGCCACCCGCTTGGTGAGCATCACCCGGGCGCGGGCGGTCATCGCCGGACGCAGACCGAACTGCTCGCCCGCGACCGGCGACAGGCCGTAGACGGCGATGCCGGGACGGACCAGGTCGAAGTGGGTGTCCGGCCGGGTGAGCGTGGCGGCCGAGTTGGCCAGGTGCCGGTAGCGCGGGCGCAGGCCGGCACGCGTCACCATCTCCAGCCCTTCCTGGAACACGGCGAGCTGGCGGTCGGTGGTGGGGTGACCGGGCGAGTCCGCGTACACGAAGTGGCTCCACACACCGACCACCTCGACCAGGCCGTCGGCCTGGGCCTTCGCGGCGGCCTCCAGCAGCGCCGGCCAGTCGGCGACGGTGGCGCCGCCCCGGGCCAGCCCGGTGTCGATCTTGAGGTGCAGCCGAGCCGGGCGGCCCGCCCGGCGGCTCGCCTGGATCATCTCGTCGAGCTGGGTGAGGCTGGCGCAGCCGAGGTCGACGCCGACGGTGATCCCGTCGTGCAGCGGCACCCCGGGGCTGAGCAGCCAGGCCAGCACCGGCGCGGTGATGCCCTCCTCGCGCAGCCGCAGCGCCTCGTCCAGCGTGCAGACGCCGAGCTGGTCCGCCCCGGCGTCGAGCGCCGCGCGGGCGGCCGGCACCATGCCGTGGCCGTACCCGTCGCCCTTGACCACCGCCATCAGCTCGGCGCTGGTGCCGGCCTTGAGCCGGGTCACGTTCTCCCGGATCGCGTCCAGGTCGACGCGCACCTCCGACTGCCACATGTCCCCAGCCTACTTCCGTCAGTGATCATCAGAGCCGTGAGCCGTGCGGGCGGTGCCCGTCGCCACCGGACGGCGCCGCCCGGATCAGCCCAGCCGGGCCAGTACCGGACGCAACGCGACGGCCACGTCGGGCGCGGTCACCGGACCGCCGCGCGCCGCCTCCCGGCCGGCCAGCCCGTGCAGGTACGCCGCGGCGCCGGCCGCCCGCTCCGGGGCCAGCCCGGCGGCGAGCAGCGAACCGAGCAACCCGGCCAGCACGTCACCGGTGCCGCCGGTGGCGAGCACCGGGGTGCCGGTCGGGTTCACGTACGCGCGGCCGTCGGGCGTGCCGATGACCGTGCGGTCGCCCTTGAGCAGCACCACCGCGTTCATCCAGGCGGCCAGCCGCAGCGCGGCGGCGACCCGGTCCTCCCCCGGCATCTCGCCGCAGAGCCGGGCGTACTCCCGGTCGTGCGGCGTCACCACGATCGGGGCGTCCCGGCCGCGCAGCCGGCCGGCCAGCTTGCCGTCCACGAGCAGCGTCAGCGCGTCCGCGTCGAGCACCACCGGCACCGGCGCGGCGAGCACCGCGCGCAGCTCGGCGGCGGAGTCATCGCCGGTGCCCAGGCCGGAGCCGCAGACCCACGCCTGCACCCGGCCGGCGTCGGCGACCCGGCCGGTGGCGATCACCGACGGGTGCTGGTGCAGCACCTCGCCCTTGGCACTCCCGGCGTAGCGGACCAGTCCGGTGGGACCGGCGAGCGCCCCGGCGACCGAGAGCACCGCGGCGCCCGGGTAGGTGGCCGAACCGGTGGCCACGCCGACCACGCCCCGGGAGTACTTCTCCGACGACGCGCCCAGCGGCGGCCACCAGTCGGCCACGTCCGCCTGCTCGATCACCTGGAGCGCCGGTGTGCCGCGCAGCCAGGGCGTCAGCCCGATGTCGACCAGCTCGACCTCTCCGGCCAGCTCGGCGGCCGGGCCGACGACCAGTGCGGGCTTGAGCGCGCCGAAGGCGACCGTCACGTCGGCGCGGACCGCCCTGGGCCGCCCGGCGTCGGTGAGCGGGACGTGGCCGGTGTCGACAGCGACGCCGCTCGGCACGTCGACGGCGACCACCGTGGCGGGCGTGCCGTCGCGCCCGCGCTGCCCGGTCAGGCTCGCGGCCAGCTGCTCGGCCGTCTCGCGGAGCCCTCCGGTGCCGCCGATGCCCACGATGCCGTCGAGCACCAGGTCGACCACCGCGGGCGGCCGGTCGGCCACGTGCCCACCGGCGGCCCGCAGGGCGGCCAGGCCCTCGGCGTGCGCCCGGCCCGGCGCGAGGAGCAGCGCGGTCACCGCCGCGCCCCGGCGGGCCAGGTGCGCGCCCGCGAACAGGGCGTCGCCGCCGTTGTCGCCGGACCCGACGAGCAGCAGCACCCGGGCGCCGTAGACACCGCCCCGGTCGGCGAGCAGCAACGCGCAGCGGCGGGCCAGCCCGGCCGCGGCCCGCTGCATGAGCGCGCCGGCCGGAAGGGTGGCCATCAGGCCCGCTTCCGCCGCGCGAACGTCCGCGACACGCCACACCTGTCTCATGCCACCCCACCCCGCTCGTCGCGCCCGGCTCAGCTTCCGCCCGCGGCTCCCCCGATCACGGCCTCACCCTACCGGCGGTACGCGCCGCGGACCGCCTGGCGGAAACGCCCTGTGGAAAACCCCGGCCGTTGTCCACAGGGGTCGGCGGCCACCGCCGGGTGCCGCCTAGCGTCCCGGTGTCCGGAGCCGGCCGGTGGCGCCGGGCGAGGGAGGTCACGTGGTGGAGAGACCGTTCGACGTCGACCCGGAGCTGCTGCGCACTGTGGCGCGCGAGCTGGCCGACGACGCGTACCGGCTGGCCCGCGGGCCAGGCGCGGCGCCGGAGTCGTTGCTGGTGGCGGCACCGGACGGCTGGCGATCCGCTGTCGCGCTGGGCGACCTGGAGGCGGCGGTGCGGCGCTGGTCCGGCGCGCTCGGCGCCCGGGTGGCCGACACCGCTCAGGCGTTGCGCAGCGGGGCGGACGGCTACGAGGCGGTCGACGAACGCGCCGCCCGCCGCCTCACCGGGGTGCTCCGGTGAGCGGCGGTCCCGCCGGCGCGGCGGACGTGCCGGTCGGCTACGCGCAGCTCTGGCGGGCCGACCCGGGTGCCTGGTCCACCGCCGGGACGGCGTGGCGGAACCTCGCCGGGCCGGTACGGCAGCGCGCCGACGCGCTGACCGCCCGGATCGGCGCGCTCCGCCCCGGGTGGTCGGGCACGGCCTCGGCGGCGGCGCAGCGGCGGATCGGGGAACTGCGCACCGGCCTCACCGACGTGCTTCCCGCACTGGTCGAGGTCGACCAGGTGCTCGCCGAGCTCGGTGCCCGGCTGGGCGCGGCGAAGGCCCGGCTCGGCGCCGAGGTGGCCCGCGCCGAGTCCGGTGGCCTGCGCGTCGACCGCACCGGCGCGGTCCGGCCCGATCCGGCCCGGGTGGCGCAGACCGGACCGGCCGTGGTCCACGCGCGGGCCGGCATCCAGGGCGCGCTGACGCTCGCCGGCGCCGCCGACCGGGAGGCGGCCGGCCGGCTGGCGGAACTGACCACCGCAGCGGTGCGCGGCTGGGTCAGCGTCCCGCCCGCGTGGCGGCCCGGGCCCGGTGCCGGTCCGGCCGAGGTGAGCCGCTGGTGGGCCGGTCTGAGCGCGGCCGAGCGGCGCTGGCTGGTGGGGCGGGAACCGGACCGGATCGGGCGTCTCGACGGGCTTCCGGCCGCCGCCCGGGACCAGGCGAACCGGCTGCTGCTCGGCGACCGGCGGGAGCAGTTGCTCGTGCGGCGGCTCGCGCTGCGGCACCCGCTTCCGGCCGGGCCGCTGGAGGCGTCCCGGCGGGTCCGGCTCGCCGCTGTCGAGGCGTCGCTGCGCGGGCTGGACGGGCTCACCGAGCGGCTGGCCGCGGGCGGGGCGCCCCGGGCGTACCTCTTGGGTCTGGATCCGGCCGGCGACGGCCGCGCGGTGGTGGCGCTCGGCAACCCGGACCGCGCCTCCTCGGTGCTCACCTACGTCCCGGGCATGACCTCGGATCTCGCCGACGCGCCGGCCGAGCTGGGCCGGGCGGCCCGGGTGTTGCAGCGGTGCGCGGCGCTCGGGCCGGGCGAGGAGGCGGCGGCGGTGCTCTGGCTGGACTACGACGCGCCCGACTTCCTCACCGAGGCGGCGGGCACCCGGCAGGCCGAGGACGCCGGCCCGGCGCTGCACCGGTTCCAGGAGGGGCTGCGGGCCGCGCACGAGGGCTCACCGGCCCGGCAGACGGTGCTCGGGCACAGCTACGGCTCGCTCGTGGTCGGCGCCGCCGCCCGCGACCACGGGTTGGGCGCGGACGCGCTGGTCTTCGTCGGTTCGCCGGGGGTCGGCGTCGACCACGCCGCCGACCTGCGGATGCCCGCCGGTCAGGTCTGGTCGTCGACCGCGCCGGACGACGTGATCCGGCTGGCCCGCCCGCCGGACGAGCTGGCCCGCCGCGCGCTGCTCGCCGGTACGCCGCTCGGTCCGGCGCTCGCCGTGCTCGACGGGCACGGCGAGCGGCTCTGGTTCGGCGCCGACCCGAGCGCGCCGGGCTTCGGCGGCCGGCGCTTCCCGAGCGCTCCGCACGGCCACACCGGCTACTGGGATCCGGACAACCCGGCGCTGGACGGCATGGCCCGGATCGTGCTGGGCCGGTGAGCAGGCAGAGACGGCGCGGTCCCCCCCGCCCGGTGGACGGGCGGAGGGACCGTGGACGAGATCGGCTACTCGACCGTTACCGACTTGGCCAGGTTCCGGGGCTGGTCGACGTCGTGCCCGCGGGCGGCGGCGATCTCGGCGGCCAGCACCTGCAACGGCACCGTGGTCACCAGCGGCGCCAGCAGCGTCGGTGTACGCGGCACGTAGATCAGGTGGTCGGCGTAGCGGACCACCGCCTGGTCGCCCTCCTCGGCGATCACGATGGTGCGGGCGCCGCGGGCGCGTACCTCCTGGATGTTGGAGACGACCTTGTCGTGCAGCATGCCGCGGCCGACCGGCGAGGGCACGATGCAGATGACCGGCGTGCCCTTGTCGATCAGCGAGATCGGGCCGTGCTTCAACTCGCCGGCGGCGAAGCCCTCGGCGTGCATGTACGCCAGCTCCTTGAGCTTCAGCGCGCCTTCGAGCGCCACCGGGTAGCCCACGTGCCGGCCGATGAACAGCACGGTCGGCTCGGACTTCAGCTCACGCCCCAGCTCGCGGACCGGCTCGATCCGGTCCAGCAGCTCGCGCAGCTTGCCGGGCATCTCCTGGAGCTGGGCCACCACGGCGCCCACCTCGTCGGCGAACTTGATGCCGCGCACCTGGGCCAGGTGCAGGCCGATCAGGTAGCAGGCCACGACCTGGGTGAGGAACGCCTTGGTCGAGGCGACAGCGATCTCCGGGCCGCCGTGGGTGTAGAGCACCGCGTCGGACTCGCGCGGGATGGTGGAGCCGTTGGTGTTGCAGATGGCCAGCACGCGGGCCTTCTGGTCCTTGGCGTGGCGCAGCGCCATCAGCGTGTCCATCGTCTCGCCGGACTGCGAGATCACCACGATCAGCGTGGACCGGTCCAGCACCGGGTCGCGGTAGCGGAACTCGCTCGCCAGCTCCACCTCGCAGGGGATGCGGGTCCAGTGCTCGATCGCGTACTTGGCGACCAGGCCGGCGTGGTAGGAGGTGCCGCAGGCGACGATGAAGATCTTGTCGACGTCGCGCAGGTCCTGCTCGCTGAGGCGGACCTCGTCGAGGGCGATCTCGCCGCTCTCGGTGAGCCGGCCGAGCAGCGTGTCGGCGATGGCCTGCGGCTGCTCCTCGATCTCCTTGAGCATGAACCAGTCGTAGCCACCCTTCTCGGCGGCCGACGAGTCCCAGTCGATGTGGAAGTCCTTGCCGCTGGCCGGCTGACCGTCGAAGTCGGTGATGTCGATGGTGTCCGGGGTGATCAGCACGATCTGGTCCTGCCCCAGCTCGACCGCGTCCCGGGTGTGCTCGATGAACGCGGCGACGTCGCTGGCCAGGTAGTTCTCGCCGTCACCACGGCCGACCACCAGCGGCGAGTTGCGCCGGGCGCCGACCACCGCGCCGGGGATGCCGGCGTCGACGGCGAGCAGCGTGAACGCGCCCTCCAGGCGCGCGCAGACCACGCGCATGGCGGCGGCCAGGAGCTGCGGGCTGTCGGTCTCACCGGCCGAGCGCAGGTCGGCGAGCGCGCGGGCGATCAGGTGCGCGGCGCACTCGGTGTCGGTGTCGCTGGCGAACTCGACCCCCTCGTCCTCCAGCTCGGTGCGGAGCTTCGCGAAGTTCTCGATGATGCCGTTGTGGATCACCGCGACGCGGCCGTCCGGGGAGAGGTGCGGGTGGGCGTTGCGGTCGGTCGGGCCGCCGTGCGTGGCCCACCGGGTGTGGCCGATGCCGGTGGTGCCGTCGCCGATGCCGATCGGGCTGGCGGCGCAGTCCTCGGGGTTGTCCGCCGCCCGCTCGGAGAGGACCTTCTCCAGGTTCGCGAGCTTGCCGGCCTTCTTCTCGGTCAGCAGCTCGTCCTCGCAGACCACGGCGACACCGGCCGAGTCGTAGCCGCGGTATTCGAGACGCCGCAGTCCGTCAAGCACGATGCCGAGCGCCGGGCGCGCACCGGCGTAACCCACGATTCCACACATGGTCCGCAGCCTAACCGAGTTTCGCTCATCGTGCGTGCTCGGAAAGCCGGTTAACGATCACTGAATTTGAGCGAACCGAACGTCGGGGTTGCCATTACCGGACAAAGCACCATCCCGGTCGTTCCACCCGTCCGGACCGGTACGGGACGCGGCGCGCGGACCGCCGGCCGGGACCGCACGGCTGGCCGCCACCGCCTACATTGAGGCCGGGCGCCGTCCCCCGGGCCCACCGTTCCGCGGTCGTCCGCGCCGTACCCCTGTGAGCTGAGCCGATGTCCGAGACGACCCCCGCCCCCGAACCGGCCTCCGGACCGAGCGACCCGACCGCCGCACCGGCCACGCCGCCGCCCTCCACCTGGACGCCGCCGGACCCGTTGGCCGCCCCGCAGCCGTGGACGCCACCCGCGCCCTGGTCGCCGTCCCCGGCTCCGAGCCCCTGGGCCGCACCCGGCCCGGAGAGCGCGTCCGGAACCGGCCCGGCCACGTCTCCGAGCGACACGGGCCGGCCGGTGGGCGAACCGGGGTGGGCGGCTCCGGCCGACCCGGCCGCCACGCCGCGCCCGGCCGTCCCGCCGGCCTCCGGCGACCCACAGACCCCCGGCACGCCCGGGTGGCCGTCCCGACCCGGCACCCCGGACCTCCCGGCACAGCCGGCCTGGACACCGGGCGCCTACCCGCCCGGCCCCTACCAACCCGGCGCCTACCCGCCCGGGCCCTACCCGCCGCCGTACGCGTATCCGGGCATGCCGCCGCGCCGCAGCGGCGGTGGCTGGGCGATCGGCCTGGTGATCGGCATCGTCACAGTCCTGGCGCTCATCGTCTGCGGCTGCGTGGGGCTGTCCTTCCTCGGCCGGGCCATGAGCGAGGGGACGGCCTCCGGCGAGCGGTACGACGACCCGCTGTACGGCGAGCCCGACGGGTGGGCCGACGAGCCCACCCGTCCCCCGGCCCGACCGGCCACCACCCCGTCCGGCGGGCCCGGCAGGTTCACCGTGCTGTACGAGGTGACCGCCACCAACGGCGAGGCGGAGGTGCAGTTCTACGACGCGGACGCGAACTTCCACCAGCCCGGCGCCGTGGACACACCCTGGCGGCTGCGCTTCACGGCGAACGACCGCGAGCGGGTGCAGATCATCGCCAGCCCGGTCGAGTCCGGCGACGTGACCTGCCGGATCACAGTCAACGGCAAGGTCGTCTCCACGGACTCGGGCGAGTACGGCGCGACCTGCTTCGGCTGGTGAGCAGTCGGCGGCGGGCCGTAGGCTGGCCGCCGTGACGACGACCGATCCCCTGGTGGCCCGGATGCGGCCGTTCGGCACCACCGTCTTCGCCGAGATGTCCGCGCTGGCCGTGCGTACCGGCGCGGTCAACCTCGGGCAGGGCTTCCCGGACACCGACGGCCCGCCGGAGATGCTCGCCGCCGCGGCCGAGGCGCTGCGTACCGGCCACAACCAGTACCCGCCCGGCCCGGGGATCCCCGCGCTGCGCGCCGCCGTCGCCGAGCACCAGCGCCGGTTCTGGGGCCTGGAGTACGACCCGGACGGCGAGATCGTGGTGACGGCCGGCGCCACCGAGGCGGTCGCGGCGAGCATCCTCGCGCTGTGCGAGCCGGGTGACGAGGTGATCTGCTTCGAGCCGTACTACGACTCGTACGCCGCCTCGATCGCGCTGGCCGGTGCGGTCCGCCGCCCGGTGACGCTGCGTCCCGGCGCCGACGGCCGGTACGCGTTCGACCCGGACGAGCTGCGCGCCGCGTTCGGGCCGCGTACCCGGATGGTGCTGCTGAACTCGCCGCACAACCCGACCGGCAAGGTCTTCACCGCCGACGAGCTGGCAGTGGTCGCCGGGCTGTGCCGGGAGCACGACGTGTACGCGGTCACCGACGAGGTCTACGAGCACCTGGTGTTCACCGACGCCGCCGCGCCGCACGTACCGCTGGCCACGCTGCCGGGCATGCGGGAGCGGACGCTGCGCATCTCGTCGGCCGGCAAGACGTTCTCCTGCACCGGCTGGAAGGTCGGCTGGGTGAGCGGGCCGGCACCGCTGGTGGCCGCCGTGCTGCGGGTGAAGCAGTTCCTGACGTTCGTCAACGCCGGGCCGCTGCAACCGGCGGTGGCGGTGGCGCTCGGGCTGCCGGACGCGTACTTCACCGGGTTCCGGGACGACATGCAACGGCGGCGGGACCAGCTCGCCGCCGGGCTGGCCGACGCCGGGTTCGGCGTGCTCGCGCCGGAGGGCACCTACTTCGTCACCGCCGACGTCACGCCGCTCGGTGGCCGGGACGGGGTGGAGTTCTGCCGGGCGCTGCCCGAGCGCTGCGGTGTGGTGGCGGTGCCCACTCAGGTGTTCTACGACGACGTGGAGGCCGGCCGCCGGCTGATCCGGTTCGCGTTCTGCAAGCGGCCGGAGGTGCTGGCCGAGGCGGTGACCCGGCTGCGCCGCCTGCGCGCGAACTGAACCGCCCGCCGAGGAGATCCCGGCGGGCGGCGTGGCTCAGGCGACCCGGTGTGGCGTCAGGCGACCGGGCTGGCGGTGCGGACCTGCTCGGCGATGCGCTCGGCGACCTCGCGCGCGGTGTCCTCGGTGGCCGCCTCGACCATGACCCGGACCAGCGGCTCGGTGCCGGAGGGGCGCAGCAGCACCCGGCCGGTCTCGCCCAGCTCCGCCTCCGCGCGCTCGACCTCGGCCCGGACGGCGGGTGCGGCGGCGCCGACGGTACGGTCGCCGACCGGCACGTTGATCAGCACCTGGGGCAGCTTGGTGACCACGGCGGCCAGCTCGGCCAGCGAGGTGCCGGTGGCGGCCATCCGTGCCATCAGGTGCAGGCCGGTCAGCACCCCGTCGCCGGTGGTGGCGTACGCGGGCAGCACGATGTGCCCGCTCTGCTCGCCGCCGAGCGCCAGGCCGGAGGCGCGCAGCTCCTCCAGCACGTACCGGTCGCCGACCTTGGTCTCGACCAGCCGGATGCCGTGCTCGGACATGGCCAGCCGGAGGCCGAGGTTGCTCATCACGGTGGCGACCAGGGTGTCCTGGGTCAGCTCGCCGGCGTCCCGCATGGCCAGCGCGAGGATCGCCATGACCTGGTCGCCGTCGACCTCGTCGCCGTCGGCGGTGACCGCGACGCAGCGGTCGGCGTCGCCGTCGTGGGCGATGCCGAGGTGGGCGCCGTGCTCGACCACGGCGGCGCGCAGCGCGTCGATGTGGTTGGAGCCGCACTCGTCGTTGATGTTGAGCCCGTCCGGCTCGGCGTGGATGGCGATCACCTCGGCGCCGGCCTCCCGGTAGGCGACCGGCGCGACGTCGGCCGCCGCGCCGTTGGCGCAGTCGACCACGACCTTGATCCCGTCGAGGCGGTGCGGCACGGTGCCGACCAGGTGCTGGACGTAGTGGTCGGCGCCGTCGAGCAGGTCGTTGACCCGGCCCACGCCGGCGCCGATCGGGCGCTTCCAGGCGGTGGTGGCATTGGCCTTCACCGCCTCCTCGATCCGCATCTCGATCTCGTCGGGCAGCTTGTGCCCGCCGGCGGCGAACAGCTTGATGCCGTTGTCCGGCATCGGGTTGTGCGAGGCGGAGAGCATCACGCCCAGGTCGGCCTTGATCTCGGCGGTGAGGAACGCCACCGCCGGGGTGGGCAGCACGCCCACCCGGACCACGTTCGCGCCGGCGCTGGTGAGCCCGGCGACCACCGCCGCCTCCAGCATCTCGCCGCTGGCCCGGGTGTCCCGGCCGACCACCGCGAGCGGCGGATGACTCTTGTCGGTCTCGGCCAGCGTGTGGGCCGCGGCCACCGCGACCGCCAGCGCCAACTCCGGGGTGAGATCCGCGTTCGCCCGCCCGCGTACGCCGTCCGTGCCGAACAACCGGCCCATACCCGCCAACCTCCGTGGAACTGCCGATGAGAGGAGAGAAACGCGGAACGGCCGGCCCGCCTCCCGGAAGGGGAGGCGAACCGGCCGTCCGTCAGAAGTACAAGACGCTTGTGGTGATCAGCGCTTCGAGTACTGGGGAGCCTTACGGGCCTTCTTGAGGCCGTACTTCTTGCTCTCCTTGACCCGGGCGTCACGGGTCAGGAAGCCGGCCTTCTTCAGGGCCGGGCGGTCGTCGGGCTCGCTGACGATCAGCGCCCGGGCGATGGCGAGCCGCAGCGCGCCGGCCTGGCCGGTGGTGCCGCCGCCACGCAGGTTGGCGATCACGTCGAACGCCTCGGGCTTCTCGGCGGTGACCAGCGGGTCCTTGATGAGCTGCTGGTGCACCTTGCTCGGGAAGTAGGCCTCGAGGTCGCGGCCGTTGCAGGTGATCTTGCCGGTGCCCGGCACGATCCGGACCCGGACGATGGCTTCCTTGCGCCGACCCACGGTCTGGATCGGGCGGTCACCACGGGGCGCGCGCGCGACGGGCGCCGGCGCCTCGGTGGCCTCGGGGGCGACCTCGGTGGCGGTGATGTCGGTCATGCTGCTTCCTTCGCCCGCGCTCACTGCGCGATCTGCTTGATCTCGAACGGCACCGGCTGCTGCGCGGTGTGCGGGTGCTCGGCACCGGCGTAGACCTTCAGCTTCTTGAGAAGCTGACGGCCCAGCTTGTTGTGCGGGAGCATGCCCTTCACGGCCAGCTCGATGGCCCGCTCGGGCCGCTTGGTCAGCAGCTCGTCGTAGCCGACCCGCTTCAGACCACCCGGGTAACCGGAGTGGCGGTAAGCGACCTTGGTCTGGCGCTTGTTGCCGGTCAGCGCGACCTTGCCCGCGTTCACGATGACGACGAAGTCGCCCGTGTCGACGTGCGGCGCGAAAGTCGGCTTGTGCTTGCCACGCAGGAGCGTGGCGGCGTGGGTCGCCAGGCGGCCCAGCACGACATCAGAGGCGTCGATGACGTGCCACTGACGCTCGATCTCACCCGGCTTCGGGCTGTACGTACGCACAGGTCTACCTTGTCTCGTCGTCGGTCTGGGGTCGCGCGCCGAGGTGACCAGGAGTTCCCAGCCGGACCAGCGCGCACGAACGACCAAGCGTACCTGATGCGGCACGCCTAAGAATGTCGTACAACAGCAGGCAACGATACCCGGCCGCCCGGCGGCAGGTCAAAACGGGGTCGCGCCGCGCGTGGCCTGCGGGGTCGTCATGGCACAGGTCACACGCCGACCAGCGTACGCGGCCCGGGACGCAGGTAGACCACCCACGTCACGAGGAAGCAGAGCGCGTACCAGCCGATGAAGGCCAGATAGGCGGCGTCGGCAGTGCCGGAGGTCAGGAACGACTGCCGGAACGCCACGTTCACCAGCACCCCACCGGACGCGCCGACCGCGCCGGCGATGCCGATCACCGCGCCGGACAGGCGCCGGGCCCGCCGCTGCGCCGCCTCCGGGTCGCCGGTCAGCTCACTCTCCGTGACGGCCCGGGCCCGGAAGATCGCCGGGATCATCTTGTACGTCGAGCCGTTGCCGATGCCGGAGAAGACGAACAGCGCCAGGAACCCGGCCAGGTAGAGCGGGAACGACCGCTCCCGGGCGGCGTACAGCACCAGCCCGGCGCCGGCGGCCATCGCCACGAAGTTCCAGAACGTCACCCGGGCCCCGCCCAGCCGGTCGGCGAGCTGACCGCCCACCGGCCGGATCAGCGACCCGATCAGCGGGCCGAGGAAGGTCAGCCAGGCCGCGTCGACGGGCGTCGGGAACCGGTCGTGGAACTGGAGCTGAAGCACCTGGCCGAAGGCGAACCCGAAACCGATGAACGAGCCGAACGTGCCCACGTAGAGCACCGACATCACCCAGGTGTGCGGGTCGCGGGCCGCCGCGCGCAGGGCGCCCGGCTCGTTGCGCGCGCCCGGCACGTTGTCCAGCCAGCGGGCCGCGGCCAGCGCGGCCAGCACGATCAGCGGCAGGTAGACCGCCGGCACGAGCCGGGGGTACGCGGCGCCGGCCGTCGCCAGCACCGCCAGCCCGACCAGTTGCACGGCCGGTACGCCCAGGTTGCCGCCGCCGGCGTTGAGCCCCAGCGCCCGGCCCTTGAGCCGCTCCGGGAAGAACAGGTTGATGTTCGCCATCGACGAGGCGAAGTTGCCGCCGCCGACGCCGGACAGGCAGGCGAGCACCATCAGCGTGGCGTACGACACCCCGGGCTCGATCAGCACGGCCATCGGCACCGCCGGTACGAGCAGCAGCAGGGCGCTCACGATGGTCCAGTTCCGGCCGCCGAACCGGGCCACGGCCAGCGTGTACGGCAGCCGCAGCACCGCACCCAGCGCGGCCGGCACGGCGGTGAGCAGGAACTTCCCGGCCGGGTCGATGCCGTACTCGGGGCCGAGGAACAGCACCGTGACGGACCAGAGGCTCCACACGGAGAAGCCGACGTGCTCGGCGAAGATCGAGACGTACAGGTTGCGCCGGGCCACCCGGGCGCCGCCCGCCGCCCAGAACGCCGGATCCTCCGGCCGCCATTCGGTGAGCCGGCCGGCGGTGGTGGCCGGCGGCGTGGTCGGTGCGGAAACGAGCGTGCTCACGGGCGACTCCTCCTCGTCGATGACGAGGGGGACGCTCTCAGCCCGTGGTTTCCCCGGCGTGCCCCGCGCGCGTCGGCCCGGCAACGGAGATCGCACGTCCGCCGGACGGCGCCGGTGAGACGGTCACAGCTCCTGGAGGATCCGCAGCGCCCGGCCGACCCGCTGCATGGTCTCGGTGTCGGCCACGTCCACGCACTCGGTGAACCACTTCTTCATCGGTGAGGAGATCCGGTCGGGCATCACCACGTACGGGCCCATCCGCACGGCGAGCGGCGAGTCGCGCAGCAGCGACTCCTCGACCACCTCGGCCACGATCACGATCGGCACCGCCGTGGCGTTGTAGACGTCGGAGCTGATCACCAGGCCGAACCGTTCCCGGGCGCCGGAGATGCGCCAGACCTCGCCCCTACGCAGCACGCGGACGCCCGCCGAACAGGGCGTCGTCGACGAGCGCGGCCTCCTGGGCGTCGGCCAGGGCGGCGGATTCCAGGTCCAGGCCGGCCCGGCCGACCGCGTCGGCGTGCGCGGTGAAGACCTCGCGCAGCGCCTTCTCCCGGGCGGCCTGGTCCATCCAGGCGGAGAGGGAGAGCCCTTCCCGCTTGGCGAACCGGCGCGCCTCCTCGATCGTCTCGTCGGAGAACGACAGCGTCACCTTGGCGGTCATGCCGCGAAGACTACCCATCGGTATGACCAGTAGTCATCCTCGTCCCCATCGATCGGGGATTAGGACATCATCAGGTGAAACAACCGAAGCCAGTTGCGGATATTGCACTTGGAAGCGACGATGGTGTCAGTCCGAACGGTTGGGACGCGAGCCACGTCTGCCACAGGGAGCCGTCATGAGCCTCAGCACCGGCATGGCCGCCTCGGTCATGCCCACCGAGGGAGCGGAGCGCCGGAAGGCAGCCGCCATGGAGGAGTTCCTCGTGCGGCACCCCCTTGCCGCAGGCGGGGGCGTGGCCCGCCTCGTCTCTGCGGACGGCGAAGAGGTCGAGGTTCCCGCCCAGATGTTCGACGTCCTCCATCAGATCTCGGCGATGCTCGCCCGCGGCGACGGCGTCGCGATCAGCGCCATCTCCCGCGAACTGACGACGACCGAGGCGGCGAAACTGCTCGGCATGTCCCGCCCCACACTCGTCCGTCTGGTGGAGAACGGGTCGATCGCGTCCCACCGGGTCGGGAGCCACCGGCGCCTCTTTCTCCGCGACGTCCTCGCTTTCCGGCAACGACAGATGGAAGAGCGACGGAAGTCGTACGAGGCCCTGATGTGGGAGTCCGACGCGCTGGGCTTCACCGACGACGTGTAGTTCCCGGACCGGCCAAGGGGCGCTGGGTAGGGTGTCCACTGTGATCCCCAGCGCCGCCCTGGTGTTCCTGGACGCGAACGTTCTCTATTCCAGGACCCTTCGCGACTGGATCAGCCTTCTCGCGCTCGAAGGCGACTGCGCCGTCTTCGATCTGCGGTACAGCGAGGACGTCCTGGCGGAATGGATGTACCGCCTGCGCCGCAAGCGGCCCGAGCATTCCGAGCAGGCGATCGGTGGGCAGCGGCGTCGTTTCGTCCAGGCATTTCCGTACGGCCTCGTCACCGGCTATTCGCCGAACGACGTGCCGTGCCCGCCGGACCCGGACGACCGGCATGTCCTGGCCGCCGCCGTCCATGGCCGCGCCGACATCCTGGTGACCGACGACCGGCGCGCCTTTCCTCCGGAATGCGTACGGGAATCCCTGTCGGTCCTCACCGGCGACGAGTTCCTCGGCTGGGCGGCCGACCGTTCGATGCCCCTGGTTCTGCGGGCATTGGCGCGGCAGATCGACTACTACCGGCGCAGCCTCGTTTCAGAGGACAAGGACGCGGTCGAGTTGATCGCCCACTTACGGAAGGCCGGCGCACCCCGTTTCGCCGAGCGGCTCGAGAATCATCTCGCCGATCCCCCCGGCCGCTGACCGCCGAAGACCGCGAAGCGCCATTCCTTGAAGAAGCAGTCCACGTCCACCAGTCCCGCCTCGGCCAGCCACCGGCACTGATCGGCCACCGGGGCCGGCCGGTCGTGCCGCATCCGCTCCCGCGCGCCGGCGATCTCCTCGGCGTCGGAGCCCAGCTCGGTGATCCGCGCCGTCCACACCTCGTCGTAGCGGCGGTCCAGCGCCGGGGTCGGTCCGGCCACCTGCTCGGCGTTGACGAACACCCCGCCGGGGACCAGCGCGTCAGCGGCCCGCCGGTACAGCGCCCGCTTGCCGGAGTCGTCGAGGTGGTGGATGGCCAGCGCGGACACCACCGCGTCGTACCGGCCGGCGGGCAGCGGGTCGGCCAGGTCGGCGTGGACCGTGCGGTGCGGCACGCCCCGGGCGTCCAGGTGCCCGGCGGCCACCGCGAGCATGCCGGGGGCGCCGTCCACGAGCGTCAGGCGGACCCCGGGGACGGCCGCGGCCAGCAGCAGGGACAGCAGGCCGGTGCCCGCGCCCAGGTCCAGCACCTCGGGGGTACGCCCGGCGGCGAGCGCGGCGCGCAGCGGCGGCGCGGCCACCTCGACAGCGGTGCCGTAGAAGGCGTCGAAGCAGGGCACCAGGCGACGCCGGGCCTGGTCGTAGCTGCCGGCCACCGCGTCGAACGCGTCCGCCACGCTCATCGGACCCTCCCGTTATTTGAGACAAGTTTCCCACATTGTAAACCCCGCGGAGGACGACGTCACCCACGTGCGGTGTGAAGCGGTCGTGACAGGACCGAAACAGAGCAGACCCGGACCGGAAACCGCCCGACGGCACGCTTTTCCGACATGACAGACGGTGCACGCACGGCGACGCGAACGGGGTCACGCCCCGTCGAGGCCGCCACGCACTGCCCGTACTGCGCGTTGCAGTGCGGCATGGTGCTGCGCGCCACCGGTGACGGTGTCGAGGTCGCCGCACGCGACTTCCCCACCAACCGGGGCGGGCTGTGCCAGAAGGGCTGGACCGCCGCCGACCTGCTCGACCACCCGGAGCGGCTCACCACGCCGCTGCTGCGCGACCGGCCCGGCGGCGAGCTGCGGCCGGCGACCTGGGACGAGGCACTGGACCGCGTCGCCGCCGGGGTCCGGGACGTGCAGCACCGCCACGGGCCGGACGCGGTGGCCGTCTTCGGCGGCGGCGGACTCACCAACGAGAAGGCGTACGCGCTCGGCCGCTTCGCCCGGGTGACGCTGCGGACCCGGCACATCGACTACAACGGGCGCTGGTGCATGTCGTCGGCCGCCGCGGCGGGGAACCGGGCGTTCGGGATCGACCGCGGACTGCCGTTCCCCCTCGCCGACCTCGGCCGCGCGGACACGCTGCTGCTGGTCGGCGCGAACCCGGCCGAGACCATGCCACCGCTGATGCGGCACGTCACCGACCTGCGGGAACGCGGCGGCCGGCTGATCGTGGTCGACCCGCGCGCCACCGCCACCGCCCGCCAGGCCGACCTGCACCTGCAACCCCTGCCCGGCACCGACCTCGCGGTGGCGAACGCGCTGCTGCACATCGCGCTCACCGAGGGCTGGCTGGACCGGGCGTACGTCGCGGAGCGGACCACCGGCTTCGACGAGGTCCGGCGGACGGTGGCCGGCTACTGGCCGGCGGAGGTGGAACGGCTCTCCGGCGTGCCGGTGGCCGACCTGTACGCGACCGCCCGCGCGCTGGCCAGCGTGGACCGCGCGGTCGTCCTCACCGCGCGGGGCGCCGAGCAGCACGCCAAGGGGGTCGACACGGTCACCGCCTTCATCAACCTGGCGCTCGCCCTGGGTCTGCCCGGCCGTCCCGGATCCGGCTACGGCTGCCTGACCGGGCAGGGCAACGGGCAGGGCGGCCGGGAGCACGGGCAGAAGGCCGACCAGCTCCCCGGCTACCGGCGTATCGACGACCCGGCGGCCCGGGAGCACGTCGCCGGGGTGTGGGGCGTCGACCCGGACACGCTGCCCGGGCCGGGGGTTCCGGCGTACCAGCTCCTCGACGCGCTCGGCACGCCGTCGGGAGCGCGGGCGCTGCTGGTGTTCGGTTCCAACCCGGTCGTGTCCGCGCCCCGCGCGGCGCGGGTCGAGTCCCGGCTGCGTGCCCTGGACCTGCTCGTGGTGGCGGACTTCGTCCGCTCCGAGACGGCCGAGCTGGCCGACGTGGTGCTGCCGGTCGCCCAGTGGGCCGAGGAGGACGGCACGATGACCAATCTGGAGGGCCGGGTGCTGCGCCGCCGGGCGCTGCGCGAACCACCCGCCGGCGTCCGTACCGAGCTGGAGATCCTCGCCGCGCTCGCGGAACGGCTGAGCGGCGGCGGGACGCCGTTGCCGGCCGATCCGCGCGAGGTGTTCGCGGAGCTGGGCCGGGCCTCGGCCGGCGGGCCGGCCGACTACGCCGGGATCACCTGGGACCGCATCGACGCCGACACCGGCGTGTTCTGGCCCTGCCCGGACCGGGACGGCCCGGACACCCCCCGGCTGTTCGCCGACCGCTTCCCCACCCCGGACGGCCGGGCCCGGTTCCACGCCGTGACCCACCGGCCGGCCGCCGAGCCGGTGTGCGCCGACTACCCGCTGCACTTCACCACCGGCCGGGTGCTCGCGCAGTACCAGTCCGGCGCGCAGACCCGGCGGGTGGCCGCGTTGCGCCGCGCCGCGCCGGGCGGCTTCGTCGAGCTGCATCCCGACCTGGCGGCACGGATCGGCGTGACCGAGGGAGCGCCGGTACGGGTGGTCTCCCGCCGGGGTGAGCTGCGCGCACCGGCCCGGCTCAGCACCGCGATCCGGCCGGACACCGTCTTCGCGCCGTTCCACTGGCCCGGCGCGCAACGCGCCAACTCGGTCACCAACGACGCCCTCGACCCGGTCTCCGGGATGCCCGAGTTCAAGATCTGCGCGGTCCGGGTGGAGGCGGCATGAGCGAGCGCATCGTCGTCGTCGGCTACGGCATGGCCGGCGCCCGCCTCGCCGCCGAGCTGCACGCGCGCGGTGGGGACCGGCGGATCACAGTGCTCGGGGCGGAGCCGCACCGCGCGTACAACCGGATCATGCTCTCCACGCTGCTCGCCGGACGCATCGGCGAGCCGGACGTGGAGCTGGTCGAAGCAATCGGGCCGGAGGTCGGGGTCCGCACGGGCGCGGCGGTCACCGCCGTGGACCGGGCCACCCGCGAGGTGGTCACCGACGACGGCGAGCGGCACGGGTACGACCACCTGGTGCTCGCCACCGGCAGCCGGGCCGTGGTGCCGCCGCTGCCGGGCCTCGCCCCGCTGCCCGAGCGGGTCGTCCCGTTCCGCACGCTCGGCGACTGCCGCCGGATCCTCGCCGCCGCCGAGGGCGCGCGGCGCGTGATCGTGCTCGGCGGCGGGCTGCTGGGGCTGGAGGCGGCCCGCGGGCTGGCCGCCCGGGGTCTCGACGTGACTGTGGTCCACCCGGTCGGGCACCTGATGGAACGCCAGCTCGATCCGCCCGCCGGCGCGGTCCTCGCGGGCACGCTCGCCGGCCTGGGCGTCCGGTCCCGGCTCGGGGTGCCGGCGACCGCCGTGACCGCCGGCGCCGACGGCGTCCGCCTGCATCTGGGCGACGACGAGACGCTCGCCGCCGACCTGCTGGTGCTCTGCTGCGGGGTACGCCCCGACACCGCGCTCGCCGCGGCGGCCGGGCTCGCCGTCGAGCGGGGCGTGGTGGTGGACGACCGGATGCGGACGAGCGATCGGCGGATCTCCGCGATCGGCGACTGCGCGCAGCACGACGGCACGCTGACCGGGCTGGTCGCGCCCGCCTGGGCACAGGCCCGGGTGGTGGCCGACGTGCTGACCGGTGCGGACCCGCTGGCCCGCTACCGGCCCCGGCCGGCAGTGACCCGGCTCAAGGCGGCCGGCATCGACCTGGCCGCGATGGGCGACGTGGCCGGCACGGGCGACCCGGGCGGGCCGGTCGAGGAGCTGACCTTCGCCGACCCGGCCCGGGGCACCTACGCCCGGCTGCGCATCCGGGACGAGCGACTGACCGGCGCGATCCTGCTCGGCGACAACCCGGCGGTCGGCACCGTGGTGCAGCTGTTCGACAGGGGCGCGCCGGTGCCGGCGGACCGGCGTTCGCTGCTGCTCGGCCGGGCGTTCGGCGAGACGCCGGCCGGGCCGGCCGCGTCACCGGCGCTGATGCCGGACGCCGCGACCGTGTGCCGGTGCAACGACGTGAGCAAGGGCGCGCTGGTGGCGTGCTGGCGGGCGGGCGCCCGGACGGCGGCGGCGTTGTCCGCGGCGACGCGGGCCGCCACCGGCTGCGGCAGCTGCCGGGACGCGGTGGCGGGCATCGCCGGCTGGCTCGCCGAGGCGGATCCGTCCACAACCGACGAGGTACGCGAGACGGTGGAGGTGGCGTCATGACCGAGCGGATCAGCAGGCTGGTCGTCGTCGGCAACGGCATGGTGGGGCAGCGCTTCGTCGAGGCGCTGCGGGCCCGGGACACCGACGGGCGGTGGCGGGTCACGGTGCTCGCCGAGGAACGGCGTCCGGCGTACGACCGGGTGCGGCTCTCGGCCGTCTTCGACGGGGTGGACGCCGACGAGCTGACGGTGCACACCCTCGACGCCGGAGTGGACCTGCGCCTGGGCGAACCGGCCACCGGCGTCGACCGGGCACGGCGGGTGGTGACCACGGCGGCCGGCGAGTACCCGTACGACGCGCTGGTGCTCGCCACCGGCTCGTACGCGTTCGTGCCGCCGGTCGACGGCACCGATCTGCCAGGCGTCTTCGTCTACCGGACGCTGGACGACCTGACCGCGATCCGGGAGCACGCCCGGGGCCGCCGCACCGGTGCGGTGATCGGTGGCGGGCTGCTCGGGCTGGAGGCGGCGAACGCGCTGCGGCTGCTCGGGCTCGCCACCAGCGTGGTCGAGTTCGCGCCCCGGCTGATGCCGGTGCAGGTGGACGAGGCGGGCGGGGCGATGCTCCGGCGGTACGTCGAGGAGCTGGGCGTCACGCCGTACCTCGGGGTGGCCACCACGGCGCTGCGGCCCGGGCCGGACGGAACTGTGGCCGCGCTCGACCTGGCCGACGGGCGCACGCTCGACGCGGAGCTGGTGGTGGTCGCCGCCGGGATCAGGCCGCGCGACGAGCTGGCCCGCGCGGCCGGGCTGCCGCTGGGCCCGCGCGGCGGCGTGCTGGTGGACGCGGCCTGCCGGACCGCCGACGAGCGGATCTGGGCGGTCGGCGAGTGCGCGGCGGTGGACGGCGTCTGCCACGGACTGGTCGCGCCCGGGTACGCCACCGCCGAGGTGGTGGCGGACCGGCTGCTCGGCGGCGCGGCGACGTTCCCCGGCGCGGACACAGCGACGAAACTCAAGCTGCTCGGCGTGGACGTGGCCTCGTTCGGTGACGCGCACGGCGTCACCCCGGGCTGCCTCGACGTGACGTACACCGACCCGGCCACCCGCTCGTACGCGAAGCTGGTCCTCTCCGACGACGCGCGGACACTGCTCGGCGGCGTGCTGGTCGGCGACGCGAGCGCGTATCCGGCGTTGCGGGCCAGTGTCGGCGGGCCGCTGCCCGCTCCCCCGCTGGCCCTGCTGGCGCCGGCCGGCGGCGCGGGCGCCGGTGCGGGCGCGTTGCCGGCCGGCGCGCAGGTCTGCTCCTGCAACGCGGTGACCCGGGCCGACCTGGACGCGGCCATCGCCGGCGGCGCGGCCGACGTGCCGGCGCTGAAGGCGTGCACCCGGGCCGGTACGAGCTGCGGCTCCTGCGTGCCGATGCTCAAGCAGCTGCTGGACGCCGCCGGGGTACGCCAGTCGACGGCGTTGTGCGAGCACTTCGACCACAGCCGGCAGGAGCTGTTCGACCTGATCCGGGTGCGGGGCATCCGCACGTTCTCCCGGCTCGTCGCCGAGCACGGGCGCGGCAGCGGATGCGACATCTGCAAGCCGGTGGTGGCCTCGATCCTGGCCTCGCTGGGCACCGGGCACGTGCTCGACGGTGAGCAGGCGTCGCTCCAGGACACCAACGACCACTTCCTGGCGAACCTGCAACGCGACGGCAGCTACTCGGTGGTGCCGCGGATTCCCGGCGGGGAGATCACCCCGGAGAAGCTGATCGCGATCGGCGAGGTGGCGCGCGACTTCCGGCTGTACACGAAGATCACCGGCGGGCAGCGGATCGACCTGTTCGGCGCGCGGGTCGACCAGTTGCCGCAGATCTGGCGCCGGCTCGTCGACGCGGGCTTCGAGTCCGGCCACGCGTACGGCAAGGCGCTGCGCACGGTGAAGTCCTGCGTGGGCGACACCTGGTGCCGCTACGGCGTACAGGACTCGGTGGGGCTGGCGGTCGCGCTGGAGCTGCGGTACCGGGGCCTGCGGGCGCCGCACAAGCTCAAGTCGGCGGTCTCCGGCTGCGCCCGGGAGTGCGCCGAGGCCCGGAGCAAGGACTTCGGGATCATCGCCACCGAGAGCGGCTGGAACCTGTACGTCGGCGGCAACGGCGGCTTCCGGCCCCGGCACGCCGACCTGTTCGCCACCGACCTGAGCACCGCCGAGCTGGTCACACTGATCGACCGGTTCCTCATGTACTACATCCGCACCGCCGACCGGTTGCAGCGCACCGCCGCCTGGGTCGAGGCCATGGACGGCGGCCTGGACCACCTCCGGTCGGTGCTCGTGGACGACTCGCTCGGGCTCTGCGCCGACCTCGACGCGGCGATGGCCCGGCACGTCGCGAGCTACTCCGACGAGTGGCGCGACGTGCTGGAGGACCCGGACCGGCTGCGCCGCTTCACCTCCTTCGTCAACGCGCCCGACGTGCCCGACCCGTCCATCACGTTCACCCAGGAACGGGGTCAGCCGGTGCCGGCCCGGGGCGCGCCCCCGGACGGCGGACACCGCCGCCAGCCCGTCGTGCTGGGCCTGCCGGAGGTACGCCGATGAGCCCCGTCGTCACGCTGGACTGGACCCCGGTCTGCCCGCTGGACCGGCTCGACCCCGACCGGGGTGTGGCCGCCCTCGTCGACGGCGTACAGGTCGCGGTCTTCCGCACCGCGCACGGCCTGTACGCGGTGGACAACCTCGACCCGGTCGGCGGCGCGTACGTCATGTCCCGGGGCCTGGTCGGCAGCCGGGGCGGGGTGCCCACGCTCGCCTCGCCGCTGCACAAGCAGGTCTACGACCTCACCACCGGGCGGTGCCTGGACCTACCGGGCGTGACGCTGCGCCGGCACCCGGTGCGCTGCCGGGACGGCCTGGTCGAGGTGCGGTTACGGCAGGAGGAATGATGCGGGACGAGCTGGCCGGCTTCACCATCGGCGTCACCGCCGACCGGCGGCGCGACGAACTGGCCGCGCTGCTCCAGCGGCGCGGGGCGCGGGTGGTGCTCGCCCCGGCGCTGCGGATCGTCCCGCTGGCCGACGACACCGACCTGCGTGAGGCCACCCGGGCCTGCCTGGAACACCCGCCGGACGTGCTGATGGCCAACACCGGCATCGGCATGCGCGGCTGGCTGGAGGCGGCCGAGGGCTGGGGGCTGGCCGAGCCGCTGCGCACCACGCTCGCCCAAACGTACGTGGTGTCCCGCGGTCCGAAGGCGACCGGTGCGATCCGGGCCGCCGGGCTGCGCGAGCACTGGTCCCCGGAGTCGGAGAGCTGCGACGAGGTGGTCGAGCATCTGGTGCGGCGCGGGGTGGCCGGCCAGGTGGTGGCGATGCAGCTGCACGGCGAGCGGCAGCCCGAGTGCGCCGACGCGCTGGTGGCGGCCGGCGCCACGGTGATCGAGGTGCCGGTGTACCGGTGGGCGCCGCCGGCCGACCCGGCACCGCTGCACCGGCTCATCGACCTGGTCGCCGGGCGTCTCGTCGACGCGGTCACGTTCACCTCGGCACCGGCGGCCGAGGCCCTGCTGCGGGCGGCCGGGGACCGTACCGAGACGGTGCTGGAGGCGCTGCGCGGCGACGTGCTGGCCGGGTGCGTCGGCACCGTCACCGCCGAGCCGCTGGTCCGGCGCGGGGTGCCGGTGAGCGCGCCGAGCCGGGCCCGGCTGGGCGCCCTGGTCCGCACCATCGTCGAGGAACTGCCCCGGCGCACGGTCTCGGTGAAGGCGGCCGGGCACGTGCTGACGCTGCGCGGGCACGCCGCGGTGGTGGACGGGGAACTGCGTCAGCTCGCGCCGGCGCCGATGGCCGTGCTGCGGGCGCTGGCCGCGTCCCCCGGGAAGGTGCTCTCCCGCACCGCGCTGCTGCGTACGCTGCCGCGCGGTGCCGACGAGCACGCGGTGGAGATGGCTGTCGCCCGCCTGCGGGCCGGGCTGAAGGCGCCCCGCGTGGTGCAGACGGTGGTCAAGCGGGGGTACCGCCTGCGGGTCGACTGACCCGCAGGCGGTCAGCCGACCGAAGCCGGGTAGCCGTGCTCGGCCTGGAGGCGGAGCATCGCGTGCTCGACCACCGTGACCAGCACCTGCTTGACCGAGTCCCGCTGGCGGGCGTCGCACAGGACCATCGGCACGTCCGGGGAGATGGCGAGCGCCTCCCGGACCTCCTCCAGCTCGTAGTGCGGCGCGTCGCCGAAGCGGTTCAACGCCACGACGTACGGCAGCTTGCGGTTCTCGAAGTAGTCCAGCGGCGCGAACGCGTCGGTGATGCGGCGGGTGTCCACCAGCACCGCGGCGCCCACCGCGCCCCGGATGATCTCGTCCCACATGAACCAGAAGCGGGTCTGGCCCGGCGTGCCGAACAGGTAGAGGATCAGATCCTCGGCCATGGTGATACGGCCGAAGTCCATGGCGACCGTGGTGGTCTCCTTGCCCGGCACCTTCGACGCGTCGTCGATGCCCACGCCCGCCGCGGTCATCAGCGCCTCGGTGGTCAGCGGCTGGATCTCGGAGATCGCCCCGACAAGTGTCGTCTTGCCCACGCCGAAGCCACCCGCGATCACGATCTTCGCGGAGATGATCTCCCGGCCGCGGTTCACCCCGTCGGGGTCATAGTTCGCGAAGTCCACTTAGCACCCTTCCAAGCAGGTTCATCCGCGCCGCGAAACCCGTCGCGGGAGCGGCAGTGTGTAGCGTCAGCAGGCCCTCGGCCACCATGTCGGCGACCAGCACCCGGGTGACGCCCAGCGGCATCCGGGTGTAAGCGGCGATTTCCGCAAGCGACTGCGCCCGGCCCTCACAGACCGAGGAGATGCGGTACTTGTCGTGCCCGGCGAAGCGCGCCTCGGCCGACTGCGTAGGCGTGCTCGACAGCACCGCTTCGAGCGCGATGTTCTGCAACGGCTCGGTGCGGCCCCGGGTGACCGCGTACGGCCGCACCAGCGCGCCACGTGGATCACGTCGCGGGTCCATCTCGCGATCACCTCCCCTCGTTCGGAGCCGCACCGGCTCCGGTCGTCAGCTCTCCGGCCCGATCAGGACCGGACCGCGTCTCTCGGCAGCGGGACCAGTGCCTGGCCGACCCGCTCGACCAGCAGCGCCATCTCGTAACCCACCTGGCCGACGTCGCAGCTGCGCGCCGCCAGCACGGCCATCGACGAACCGTCGCTGATGGACATCAGGAACAGATAGCCGCTGTCCATCTCGATGACGGTCTGCAACACCCCGCCGGCGCTGAACATCCGCGCCGCGCCCTCGGTCAGGCTCACCACGCCGGAGGTGATCGCGGCGAGCTGGTCGGCCCGGTCGCCGGGCAGGTCCCGGGAGGAGGCGAGCAGCAGCCCGTCCGCGGACACCGCCACCACGTGCGCGATGCCCGCAACGCTGTCGGCGAAGTTGGTGAGAAGCCACCCCATGTCCTGCATGGCCGCCGGCCTGTTCATCGGTTCGTCTCCTTGGTCGAGGTGCTGTTCAGGTCGGCGCCGGCCGTACGGCCCCGCTGGACGCCACGGTGGTAGGCGGAGAGCAGACCGCGTACCTCGTCCGGCGTGCGCCGGCTGCGGTCCCGGCCGCTCTTCGGCTCTATCCCGCCGGGCACGAGCTGGGCCTGCGGCACCCGCTTGGGCAGGCCGGAGCGGGTGGTGCCGCCGGTGGTGGGCTCCGCGGCACGGCTGGCCCGCGACCAGCCCTCGTCGGCCGCCGTACGCCAGGCCTCCGGGTCGATCGGCGCCGTGGGCGCGGGTGCGGGATCGGCGGCGGGCGGCGCCGGGGGCGGCGTCACGGCCGCCGGCGGCGTGGACGGAACCTCCGGCGGGCTGTACGCGGGCGGCGTGGTCGACGTGGTCAGCCCCGACGCCTGGGCCCCGGGGGTACGGGTGGGCAGCTTCGGACGAGCCGACGCCGCGGGGGGCGCCACGGCCGGCTGCGCCGGCGCGGGCGGCTCGTCGAACGTGGGACGGGTGAAGATGGTGGTCTCGTCCTCTCCGTGCGAACGGAACCAGACCGCCTCCATCTCGCGGAATATCGGCGCCTCGGCCCGCTGCTCGGGCCGGGCCACCACCGGCGTCGCCGGGGTGCTCTCCACCGCCGGCGCCGCGGCGAGCGGCTGGTAGGCCGGAGGTGCGGCCTGGGTCGCGGGTTGCGCGCTCTCGACACCCGGCGTCCGCTTGGGCAGCGGGTCGAGCGCCGGGTACGCCACCGTCGGTCCGCCGGCCGACCAGCCCGCTCCGGAGACCGGAGCCGGTGCGGTGGCGGGCGCCGCGGCCACCGGGGCGGGCGCCGCCACGGTGGGCAGCGCGCCGGTCGCCCCACCCAGATGTACGGCGGGCATGGTGTCGCGCGTCTCGCCGGGCGTCTGCCACCTGGACGGCGGGGCGGTGCTCGCCCCGCGCCACCCGTCGGCGAGCGTCGCGGTGGCCGCGCCCCGCCCGGCGCCGGCCAGCGCGTCGGCGGCGCCGGCCTGGCTGAGCGGCGACTGCTCGACGGCGAGCGGCTGACGCGGCCGGGTCAGCGGGGCCTGGCCCCGGTTGGCCGGCAGCACCACTGTCGAGTTCGGCAGCGTGACCTGGGCGACGGTGCCGCCCTCGACGTTGCGGCGCAGCTCGACCCGGATCCCGTAGCGGGAGGCGAGCCGGCTCACCACGGCCAGACCCATCAGCCGGAACGCGGCCACGTCGACGGTCGGCGGCGCGGCCAGGCGCCGGTTGAGCGAGTCGAGCTGGTCGTCGCTGAGGCCCAGACCACGGTCCTCGATCTGGATCAGCACGTAGTCGCGGATCCGGCGGCCGTCGGCCACCACACTGGTGTTCGGCGGCGAGAACCGGGTGGCGTTGTCGAGCAGCTCGGCGACCAGCCGGACGACGTCGTTGACGGCGTGCGCGGCGACCGAGATGTCGGTGTCGACGGTGCCGAACTCGATCCGGTTGTAGAGCTCGACCTCGGACTGCGCGGCGCGCAGCACGTCGACCAGGAGCGCGTCGTCGCGACGCGGCACGGCCGAGTCGGCGCCGGCGAGCACCAGCAGGTTCTCGTCGTTGCGGCGCATCCGGGTGGCCAGGTGGTCCAGCTCGAACAGCTGCGCCAGCCGCTTCGGGTCCTCCTCGGAGCGCTCGATCGCGTCCAGCTCACCGATCATGCGGTCGACCAGGCTCTGCGAGCGGCGGGCCAGGTTGAGGAACATCGCCGAGACGCTCGTCCGCAGCGCGGCCTGCTCGGCCGCGACCCGGACCGCCTCCCGGTGGACCACGTTGAAGGCCACCGCCACCTGGCCGACCTCGTCGCGGTTGCTCAGCTTGATCGGGTCCCGTACCTGCTGGACGATCTCGTCCACGCCGCCGTCACCGATGGCGTTGACGTTCTGGAGCCGGCTCACCGCGTCCGGCAGGTCGTGGTTCGCCACCGCGAGCGCGCCCTCGCGCAGCCGGCGCAGCGAGTCGTTGAGCGAGCGGGCGAGCACCACGGCGAGCGTCACCGCGACCGCGAGCGTGAGCAGCACGAGCAGGCTCTCCACGATCGCCTGCCGGATCACGTCGGCGCGTACCTCGTCGGCGTCGGCCAGCATCTCGTCCAGGAGCTGGATCTCGGCCCACCGCATCAGGTCGTCGACCGCGCCGATGGCGGCGGACGCCTCGTCGCGGGTGACCAGCGAGGGTCGTTCGATCGAGCGGGAGATGTCGCCCGCGACCCGGTCGGCGAGCTGGACGGCGTCACCGGAGACGGTGCGGTCCACCAGTGCCCGCTGGCTCGGCGTCGCGGTCCGGGAGAAGGTGAGCAGCGCCTCCTGCTGACCGGTGAGCGTGGCCACGAAGGACGAGAACTGCTCCTCGTCGATCTGGCCGCCCTCCAGGGCGGTGAAGGCCACCGCCTGCTCCTCGGCCACCTCGGACTTCGCGTGGGCGAACGCGGCCACCGCGCGGCGGGCGTCGGCCAGGCTCTCCGCGCCCGGCTGCTGCGCCAGCGCGTCGCCGTACGCGACCAGGTCGTCCAGCACGATGCCGTAGCGCAGGGTCGCCTCGGCCACCGGCATCTGCAACCGGTCCAGCACCTCCTGGCGGGTGCCGTTCAACGTGGACAGGTGGGCGTCGATCACCTTGAGCTGGTTGCTGATCGCGGCCGGCACCTCGCCGAGCTTGCTCCGCTCCTCCTGGTACGCCGCGATGCGCTCGTCGGTCTGGCGCACCCGCAGGTTGTACGCGTCCGGCTTCTGGTTCGGGTCGGCCAGGAAGACCGCCGCCGCCATCCGCTCCTTGTGCAGGTCCTGGGTCAGCGCCGAGACGTCGACCGACACCGCGCTCAGCGACCGGACCCGGTCCGCCTCGTACGCGCCCTGACCGACCGAGATGAGTCGGATAGTTGCCAGCGCGATGACAGCCGCGACCGGAACGACCAGGATGAGGGCGAGCTTGGAGCGGATCCGCGCGTCGCGCAGCCTGGGCAGGCGCCGGCGCCGGTTCGGCTGTTCGGCGTTGGGGCTCCCGGGCAGGGTCGTAGGTCCGGTGCTCACGACATCGCCTCCGTCGTTTCTTCCACGCGCGACCCGCTGACCCGTGCCTGGTGCAGCGGCCACCGCCACGCGCGGCACGGCCGCGATTTCATCAGACGAGATCCAGTTTGGGAAGCCGCAGTGAGGCAGGAAACGGTCGCGGCCGACGCATCCCGGGATCCGATCACCTAATACCTTCTTTTCTCCAACCCCCTGATCAGGGGATGTCACTCCAGAGTGGTCACGCGCTTCTGTGCAGTAATTGTCAGTTAATGTTCCGTGTCCCCAGCATGTGGGATGGCTGTCCCGAAACAGCACTCGTCAGCCCGGCTTGACCACAGGCCTCGGCATTGGCAAGGTTTTGCAGGCTTCGCGCACACCGTACGGCAAACCAATCCCGTTCCTCCACTGAGGACGGACGAGCGGCGGTGATCGGGCGTCGGCCCGCGCCGCACCTGGAGGACTGAGTTGAGCCCCATCCGCTCCGCGAGCATCGCGGCGCTCGCATCGGCCGTGCTGGCCACCACGCTCACCGGCTGCGGGATCGGCGGGGAACCGCAGGACACCAGCCCGATCGTGATCGCCGCCGACCTGGAACTCTCCGGCGCCTCGGCGCCCGTCGGCAAGGTCTACCAACGGGCTCTGCAACTGAAGGTCGAGCAGTTGAACGCCTCCGGCGCACTGGGCGGCCGGAAGATCGATCTGCGGGTCAAGGACAACCGCTCGGACGCCGCGGAATCCTTGCGGAACATCAATGATTTCAGCGGTGACTCACGCGTGAGCGCCGTCATCATGGGCGGTTGCAACGAATGCGCCGTCGGCGCGGCCCGCACGATCGGTGAGAAGCGCATTCCGACGATCGCACTGGGTTCGTCGAGCGCCATCACCGAGCCCGTGGCCGAGCGTCGATATGTCTTCAAGCTCGCCCCGAACGCCACCGACAGCGCCGCCGCCCTCGCCGGCGAACTGGACCGGCGCAACATCCGCAAGGTGGCGTTGCTGCACAGCGCCGAGGGTTACGGCCAGGAAGGGCTCGCCGCCCTGCGCCGCGAACTGAGCAAGACCCCGGTCAAGCTGGTCCGCAACGAGTCGGTGCGGGTCACCGACACCGAGGTCGGCACGCAGATCAACGAGCTGATCGCCGGCAAGCCACAGGCACTGGTCCTGTGGACCACGCCGGAGCAGGCGATGCTCGCCGCCACCACCGCCCGGCAGAGCAAGTTCCGCGGGTCGCTGTTCTTCGACGCCACGGCCGCCGGGGACCTCTTCCTCGGCCCGTCGGCCCGCTCCACGGACGAGGCGACGTTGATCTTCACCCAGACCATGGTGATCGACGACGTCATCGCCACCACCCCGGCCAAGGCCGCGCGGCGGCAGTGGTTCCAGGACTACACCGCCCGGTTCGGCGGCTACAACGGCTTCTCCTCGTTCGCGGCGGACGCGGTCCAGTTGATCGCCGACGCCGAGCAGCGGGCGGGCGGCGAGCCGGGCAGGGTCGACCGGGAGGCGCTGCGCGACGTGCTGGAGACCTCGCAGCTCGACGGGCTGTCCGGCCCGATCCGGATGACGCCGGACAACCACTCCGGGTTGATGCCGCAGGCGTTGACGACGCTGGTGGCTCGGGGTGGGCGCTGGCGGTTGGCTGGCTAGCGCTGTCGGGGCGTGGGCCCCGGCATCTCACTGTGGGGGCGTGGCCCCACCGCAACCGGCTCCGGGCGGTCAGGCTTGATCCCTGCGCCGGTTGCGGTGGGGCCACGCCTGTCGTGGTCGGCCGCCAGCCGTGGGTTGGTGTCTTCTTCTGGGTTCGTGGGTCAGCGGGCTGAGGTGGTGGCCCGCACCCAGGGCAGGGCCAGGCGCTCGACCAGGCTCAGGACGGCGTAGAGCACGATGCTCATGAGCGCCACCAGCACGATCGCCGCCCAGGCGGTCGCGGTGTCACCGACGCCGTTGTACTGGAGGATCTGGTAACCCAGGCCCGGGCGGTCGGAGTAGAACTCCCCGATCACCGCGCCGATCGCGGCCAGCGGCATGGCCACCTTGAGCCCGACGAAGATCTGCGGCAGCGCCGCCGGGAAGCGCACCTTGCGGAACGACTGCCACCACGAGGCGTTGAGCGACCGGCCCAGCTCCGCCAGATCCGCCGGGGTGGTGGTCAGCCCGGTCGCCGTGGAGAGCACGATCGGGAAGAAGCAGAGCAGGAACACCATGGTCAGGATGGGTTTCTGCCCCCAGCCCACCGCCACCACCAGCAACGGCCCGAACGCGATCTTCGGGACCGCGTTCACCGCCACCAGCAGCGGCGCGAACATCCGCTCCACCCGCCGGGAGGCGGCCAGCGCCATCCCGATCAGCACCCCGGCCACCGACGAGAGCAGGAAGCCGAACAGGGTCATCCAGGTGGTGATGCCCAGCGCGGGCAGCAGCACCTCGGTGGTGCTCGTGAGGGACTTCCCCACCGCCTGCGGCGGGGGCAGCGCGGCCGGGTGCACCAGGTTCAGGCCCGAGGTGACCAGCCACCAGGCCGCCACCGCGATCACCAGGCCCAGCGCCGGCAACCCGACCGCCGCCGGGCGTACGGCGATCCCGCGCCGGACCGCCGGGCGCGGCGGCGCCTCCGGCCGGGCCTCGGTCGACTGTGTCAACGTGTCTCCTCTCTGCGCCGGTCGACGTGACCGGCGGCACGCGAAGGGGGTGCGCCCACCGGGGTGTCCGGCGGGTCGCACCCCCGTTTGGCCCGAGCGGACCGGTCAGGCCTTCGGCGCGAGGTTGAAGTCGATGATCTGGTCCGGGGTCAGGTTCTGCTTGAGCGCACCGGCGCCCTGGAGCAGCGCGATGCTCTTGGCCACCCGGCCGCTGTCCAGCGTGCCGATCGCGGTGCCGGAGTTGCTCGACCGGACGTACGCGGCCATCAGCTGAAGCTCGGCGGAGGCCGCGGCCGGGACGGCGGCCGGCACGTTCTTCTTCAGGATCTCGGCGGCCTCGTCCGGGTTGGCCAGCGAGTACTCCAGGCCCTTGAGCAGCGCGGCGGTGAACTTCTTCACCATCTCCGGCTTCTCCTTGGCGATCTTCGAGGACGTGATCAGCGCGTTGCCGTAGAGGTCCTGCATCACGTTGCTGTACGGCAGGACGACCGGCTTCTTCTTGGTCACCGTCTCCACCGTCGGCTGGCCGACGACGAACTGGCCGATGCCGTCCACCGAGCCCGAGCCGAGCATGCCGATGAGGCCCTGCGCCTCACCGTTGACCCAGGTCACCTTGCTGCCGTCGATGCCGGCGAGCCGCGCGTACGTCGGGAAGAGGTTGCGCACGACGGACGTCGGGGTGTCGGCGAGCTTCTTGCCCTCGAGGTCCTTCGGGGTGGCGATGTTCTTGCCCTCGACCGTGACGATCGCGGCCATGGTGCGCTGCTGGATCGCGGCCACCGCCACGAAGTCCTTCGCCTGGCCGTTGCCGAGCTGGAGGATGCCACCGGTCAGGTCGATCGGGCCGAAGTCGGCCTGGCCGCCGGTGATGGTCTGGATCACGGAGCCGGTGCCCTGACCGGGCTTGATGTCGACGTCGAAACCGGCCTCCTTGAAGAAGCCCTTGTCCTTCGCCACCCAGGCGTAGGAGTCACGCCCGAAGTTGCCGAACGAGGTGAGGTACGTCACCTTCTCCAGCGCCGCGCCGTTGCCGCCGCCGCTCTCGGACTTCTCCGAGTCGCTGCTGCAGCCGCCCACCAGGGCGAGGGCGGTGGCCAGAGCCGCGGCGGCGACCGTACGGGTCAGCCTTCTCATCAGTGCACCATGTCCTTTCCGACCAGGAC
Source organism: Micromonospora sp. CPM1 (assembly GCF_023896895.1). Lineage (NCBI taxonomy): Bacteria > Bacillati > Actinomycetota > Actinomycetes > Micromonosporales > Micromonosporaceae > Micromonospora > Micromonospora sp. CPM1. The sequence continues at coordinate 145,889 of NZ_JAMHIU010000008.1, read as the reverse complement.
TTCTTCGCCGGTCGGGTCGTGGGTCCGACGGGGTCGGCATGTGGGTTCGGCCGACTGGACCGTCGTGAGGGGACTCTTCGCGCGCAACAGCGTACGAGAAGGCAGATGACCTGCCGCCGCCGTCCCGGTTGCGGAACGGAAACGAAGTTGCGTGACGGAAAGCGGACTGACGTCCACCCCGGACGGTGCTATAAGCACCGTCCGCTACGCTAGCCCGGCTCGCATTTGGGGACGACGTGGAAGGGAGCCGGCGGGAGATGATCCGACTGTCCGGGGTGTCCCGCACCTTCGACGGCCGTTCGGGGCGGGTGGAGGCGTTGCGCGGCATCGACCTCGACGTCGCCGAAGGCGAGTTCGTCGCCGTCCTCGGCCGATCCGGCTGCGGCAAGTCCACGCTGCTGCGCATGATCGCCGGGCTGCTGCCGGTCACCGGCGGTGAGATCACCGTGGGCGGTACGCCGATCACGAAGCCCCGCCGCGACGTGGCGATGCTGTTCCAGCGGCCGGCGCTGCTGCCCTGGCGCTCGGTGCTGGACAACGTGCTGCTGCCGGTGGAGATCTTCGGCTGGCGCCGCGCCGAGCACCGCGACCGGGCCCGCAAGCTGCTGGAGATGGCCGGGCTGGGCGGCTTCGAGAAGCGCCTCCCGCACGAGCTGTCCGGCGGCATGCAGCAGCGCGTCTCGCTGTGCCGGTCGCTGATCGGCTCGCCCCGGGTGATGCTCATGGACGAGCCGTTCTCCGCGCTCGACGCGCTCACCCGCGAGGAACTCTCCGGCGAACTCCAGCGGGTGCACATGGAGACGAAGGCGACGATCGTCTTCGTCACCCACTCGATCGACGAGGCGGTGCTGCTCGCCGACCGGGTCGTCGTGCTCAGCCCGCGCCCCGGCCGGATCCGCCAGGTGGTCGAGGTGAACGTCCCCCGGCCCCGCACGCTGGGCCGCCACGAACACCTCGCCGACGTCGCGCGGATCAGCGCCGAGCTGCACGAGCTGCTGATGGAACGGGACGGCCCGGGCGTACCCGTGGGAGGCCGCTGACCATGCGGGTCTCGGTGTTCACCGAGCCGCACCGCGGTGCGGACTACGACGACCAGCTCCGGTTCGCCCGGCTGGTCGAGGAGACCGGCTTCGAGGGCTTCTTCCGGGCCGACCACTACCGGGCCATGGGGGACGAGCCGGCGCTGCCCGGCCCCACCGACGCCTGGCTGACGCTCGCCGCGCTGGCCCGGGAGACCTCCCGGATCCGGCTCGGCACGCTGGTCACGTCCGCCACGTTCCGGCTCCCCGGGCCGCTGGCGGTCATGGTCGCCCAGGTCGACCGGATGAGCGGCGGCCGGGTCGAGCTGGGCATCGGCGCCGGATGGTACGAGCGCGAGCACACCGCGTACGGCATCCCGTTCCCGCCGGTGAGCGAGCGCTTCGACCGGCTCGCCGAGCAACTGGAGATCGTCACCGGGCTGTGGCGCACCCCGTCCGACGAGACGTACAGCTTCACCGGTGAGCACTACCGCCTGGTCGACGCGCCCGCGCTGCCCAAGCCGGTGCAGCAGCCCGGTCCGCCGGTGATCGTCGGCGGACGGGGACCGAAGCGCACGCCCGACCTGGCCGCCCGCTACGCCGACGAGTTCAACATGCCGTTCAAGAGCGTGGCCGAGACCGCCGCCGCGTACGAGCGGGTGCGGGAGGCGTGCGACCGCGCCGGACGGGACGCCTCCGGCCGCGCGCCGCTGACGCTCTCCGCCGGCATCGTGGTGGCGATCGGACGCACCGACGCCGAGGCGCAGCGCCGGGCCGCGCCGCTGCACGTCACGAGCGCGCTGCCGCCGGAGGACCCGGTGGTCGGCTCCCCCGCCCAGCTCGTCGAGCGGATCGGCGAGTTCGCCGCGATCGGGGCCACCCGGGTGCACCTGCGCCTGATCGACTTCGACGACCTCGACCACGTGGAGCTCATCGCCGCCGAGGTGCTCCCCCGACTGGACGGACCACGATGACCGAGCTCTCCGCCGACCTCGAACTCGGCCCGGTGGGCCAGGAGATCGTGTACGAGAACGACCGCGTACGCGTCTGGCACATCCGGCTGGAGCCGGGTGAGCGGCAGCCGCTGCACCGGCACGACCACCCGTACCTGGTGGTGGCGATCCAGGGCGCCAAGAACGTGGTGCAGACGATCGACGGCACCACTATCGACGCCGACGAGCCGACCGGCGGCGTGGTCTACCGCGACCCGGGCGCGGTGCACATGCTCACCAACGTCGGCGACACCACCTACCTCGCGCGCCTGGTCGAGCTGAAGTAGCCGCACCGGCAGGTTCGCCGCGCCGCGCGGCGGCAAGGTGGCGATCGGGGGCACCGGGCCGTAACGTGCCCGACATGGCCTTTCGGACGTGGGGCAGGCTGCTGCTCACGGCGCTCGGCGTGAGCGTACTGGCCGGGGCCGGCCAGTTGGGCATCGCGTACGGCTTCGGAGTCGTACGCCTCGACGGCGCGTTCGTGGACGTCTCGGTCAACCGGTGGCCCGCCCAGCTCGTCTGGGTGGGCTGGTTCGCCGCGGTCGCCACGGTCGCCGGAGCCGTCCTCACCGAGCGCTTCGCCCGCCGCGACGACGATCAGGGCGGCACCACCGAACTGCTTTCCATCGCCGGCGTGAGCGCGCTCGGCGCGATGGTGGTCGCCCCGCTGTGCATGCAACCGGCCCGCGCGGCCGAGCTGGGCGGATCCGTCGACCCGGTGTGGGCCGCCGGCATCTGCGCCGCCCTCGGCGCGGTGGTCGGAGCGGGCGCCGCGATCGCCGTCCTGCTCAAGCCGCCGTTCGGCTGGGGCGTCGCGATCACCGCCGGGATCGTCTGGCTGATGGCGCTGCTCTCCGTCGCGCCCACGATCGTCTCCAGCCGCCCGCTGGCCACGGTACGGCTCGGCGTCCTCGAACCCTCCTGGCTCGACCCGGAGGCGGCGCAACGCCTGTCCATGCTGCTGCTGCCGGTGCTCGCGCTGCTGGCCGGCGGGGCGGTCGGCGTACTCGCCCGCCGGGCCGAATGGCCGCCGCTCGTCGGCGGCGCGGCCGGGGCGGCCGGCCCGGTGCTCGTCGCGTTCGCCTACCTGACCGCCGGTCCCGGCTCGGCGACCGACCGCTACCAGGTCGCGCCCTACTACGGCGCGCTGATCGCCGTGATCGCCGGCGCGCTCGGCTCGACCGCCACCACTGTGCTGCCCCGGCCGGTCACCACGGGTGATCCCGACGCCGTCGAGGCCACCGACATCCTCGCGCCGCTGCCGCACTCGTCCACTCCGGGCGTTCCGGCCGCCCCGCCCGCGCCTCCGGTGACCAGCGGCGCAGCCGCGCCGGCGCACTGGAACTGGCCGGAGGCCGGCGGCTCGGCCACGGTGTCGGCACCGGCCGGTACCGATCTTCCCGCCGCCGATCAGCCGGCCGTCACGGGACAGCCGGTGGGCGACCGTCCGGCCGTCGTCGACACGGGCCACGGCCAGCCCATGCCGGGCCTGCTGCCCCCGGGGCGCCGCACGTCGGCCATCGACGTCCTCGCCGCGGGCCGCCCCGACCCGGTCCCAGGCGCGGGCACGGGCGCGGGCACGGCACGCACGGACAGTGCCGGCGAGGCGGTCACCACGGACCGCACAGCCACCGCCGACCGGGCCGTCGCCGGTTCCGGACCCGCCACCACCTCGGCCACCGGCGACCGCGCCTCTGACACCACCGCAGTCACCCCGGCGGACAGCAAGGACACCTCCGCAGCCGCACCGGCCACCGGCTACGGCTCCGCAACTGGCGATGTCGCACCGGAACCGGCTCAGGAAGCGGCGGCGACCGCGCCACGGGTGACCCGGCCGCGCCGTACCCGCGCCGGCCGGTCCGGCGGGACGACCGACGGACCGGCGTCACCCGCGGACGACACCACAGCAGCACCCCGCACCGGGGACGCCGCCTCGAAGGACGCGTCACCGGCCACCGGCGGCACCACCGAGAGCCACGTTCCCGGCCCGCGTACGGACAGCGGTGCCCTCGCCGGACCGGTCCCGGCCGACGCGGACGGCGACACCCCCGCCGCGCCACCGGCCGAGTCCACTGCCGGAACCGGCCGTTCCACCCGTTCCCGTCGCCCCCGTACCCCGAAGGCCGGACCGCGTGCCGGCGCCCCGGCCTCCCCCGAGTCCGCCCCGGCCGACATCGCGCCGACGACGCCGAGCAGCCCGGCCGACGCCACGCCGACGACGCCGAACAGCCCGGCCGACGCCGCGCCGACGACGCCGAGCGGGCAGGCCGACGCCAGGCCGGAAAGCACCGACGCCCAGGCCGGCTCGACCGACGCCGCGTCGACGGCGACCGGGCGGCGGACCCGTCCGGCCCCGGACGCCACGAACACCGCCGCGATCCCACCGGCCCCGGACGCAGTCCAGGACGACGCGGGCACCACCTCGGCACCGGGCCACCCGGACCCCGGCACGCAGGGCGGCCCGGCTCCCCACACCGGCACCCCCACCGGGGATGGCGCATCGTCCGGGCGTACCGGACGCAGTTTCTTCTTCGACGACCCGGCGCCGGCCCCGTCATCCCGGCCCCGGTTCCCGATGTTCGAGGACGTCACCGGCGCGCCCGGCGAGGTACGCCCGGCCTGGCCGATCACCCCGGCTACCCGTCCGCACCGCGCCGCCACCACCGAACCGGACGCACCGCTCCGCGACGGCGCGGAGGCGAGCGTCCCGGCCGAGCCGGCGCCGCGTCCCCGGCACCGGGGCCTGCCCGAGCCGGGCGCGAGCGCCGGTTGGGACGCGCTGGCCACGAACGCCCGTCCCGCCGGGCCGGTCGCCCGGCCGGAGGCAGGGCCGGTCGCCCGTCCCGAGGCGGTGACCGCCGTACCGGCCGAGGCCGTCACCGCGCTTCCGGAAGCCACCGCGCCGGAGACGAGCGAGCCGGACTCCCGGCGCGGGCGGCACGCCGAACCGGACGACGCCGACGCGCCCGCCGGGAAGTCGAAGCCTCTGCGTGGTCTGTTCCGCCGCAACCGCGGGGCCAAGGGCGAACCGGAGCCGGCCGACCGTACGGCCGAGCCGACCACCGCTGCCGACGACGAGTACGTGGACTGGGTCGCCGGTCTCGCCTCGGACGACAACGCCGACGACGCCCGCTCGCTGCGGACCGGACGGCACCACCGCGACTGAACGAGCACCGGGGCGGGCCGGATCGCACGGCCCGCCCCGGCCTCGCTCACGCCAGCGGCAGGTAGACCCGTGACCCGGAGGCGACGAACTCCTCCGACTTGCCGCGCATGCCCCGCGCCGCGTAGTCCTTCAGCTCCTGCGTGATCTTCATGGAGCAGAACTTCGGCCCGCACATCGAGCAGAAGTGCGCGGTCTTCGCCGGCTCGGCGGGCAGCGTCGCGTCGTGGTACGCCCGCGCGGTCTCCGGGTCGAGCGCCAGGTTGAACTGGTCCTCCCAGCGGAACTCGAACCGGGCCTTGGACAGCGCGTCGTCCCACGCCTGCGCGCCTGGGTGCCCCTTGGCCAGGTCGGCCGCGTGCGCCGCGATCTTGTACGCGATCACGCCCGCCTTCACGTCGTCGCGGTCGGGCAGCCCGAGGTGCTCCTTCGGGGTGACGTAGCAGAGCATGGCGGTGCCGAACATGCCGATCATCGCCGCGCCGATCGCGGAGGTGATGTGGTCGTACGCGGGCGCGACGTCGGTGGTCAGCGGACCGAGCGTGTAGAACGGCGCCTCGTGGCACCACTCCTGCTGGAGGTCCACGTTCTCCTTGATCTTGTGCATCGGCACGTGCCCGGGGCCCTCGATCATCACCTGCACGTCGTACTCCCAGGCGACCTTCGTCAGCTCACCGAGCGTGCGCAGCTCGGCGAACTGCGCCTCGTCGTTGGCGTCGGCGATGGAGCCGGGGCGCAGACCGTCGCCGAGGGAGAACGTCACGTCGTACTTAGCGAGCAGCGAACACAGCTCCCGGAAGTTCGTGTAGAGGAAGTTCTCCTCGTGGTGCGCCAGGCACCAGGCGGCCATGATCGAGCCGCCCCGGGACACGATGCCCGTCACCCGGTCCACCGCGAGCGGCACGTACGGCAGCAGCACCCCGGCGTGCACGGTCATGTAGTCGACGCCCTGCTCCGCCTGCTCGATGACGGTCTCGCGGAACACCTCCCAGCTCAGCTTCACCGGGTCGCCGCCGACCTTCTCCAGTGCCTGGTAGATCGGCACCGTGCCGATCGGCACCGGCGCGTTCCGCACGATCGCCTCGCGCGTCTCGTGGATGCGCTTGCCGGTGGACAGGTCCATCACGGTGTCCGCGCCCCACCGGGTCGCCCAGGTCAGCTTCTCCACCTCCTCGGCCACCGACGAGGTGACCGCCGAGGTGCCGATGTTGGCGTTGACCTTCACCAGGAACGCCTTGCCGATGACGGCCGGCTCGCACTCCGGGTGGTTGACGTTCAGCGGCAGCACGGCCCGCCCGGCCGCGATCTCGTCCCGCACGAACTCCGGCGACACCGACTCCCGGATCGCCACGAACTCCATCTCCGGCGTGACGATCCCGGCCCGGGCGTACGCGAGCTGCGTCGGCCGCTTCCCGTCCACACCCGCCAGCGGCGTGCCGGCGCCGCGTACCGGGGCGACGTCGCCGCGCTCGGCGATCCACGGCCCGCGCAGCGCGGGCAGCCCCACCTCCGGGTCGGAGCCGGGACCGGAGGTGTCGTAGAGCCGTACCGGAGGGTTGTCCCCGGTCAGCGGCACCTCGGCGAACGGCACCCGGATGTCCGGGCGTGACCCTTCCACGTACACCTTGCGACGTGCCTGCATGACAGCCTCCCTGTCGCTCATGCGGACCAGCCGAAGTGGTCCAGCGGGCCGCGTCCCGCGCCCAGCTCCCAGGTCCGCGCGCCGGTCAGCGCGCGGGTGACGTACTCCTTGGCGGCGGCCACCGCGACCGGCACCGCGTCGCCCGCGGCGAGCCGGACCGCGACGGCGGCCGAGAACGTACAGCCGGTGCCGTGGTTGTGCCGGGTGTCCACCCGGGGTGCGCGCAGCAGCCGCGTGGTCCCGCCGCCCGCGAGGACGTCGACCGACTCGCCGTCGGCGTCCACGTCGCCGCCGGTCACCACCACGAACGCCGGGCCGCGCGCCGCCAGCGCCTCGGCCGCCGCGACCATCTCCTCCACGGTGCCCACCGGGCCTCCGGTGAGGGCCGCGGCCTCCGCACAGTTCGGCGTCGCCACCTCCGCGTACGGCAGCAGCCGCTCGACCGCCTCCACCACGCCGAGCCGGTGCCCGCTCGTGGCGACCAGCACCGGATCGACGACCAGGTGCGGCAGCCGCCCGGCGCGGGCCGCCTCGGCGACCGCGTCGGCGACGGCCGGGGTGCCGAGCATGCCGCTCTTCACGGCCCGCACGTCGAAGTCGCCGAGCACGCTGTCCATCTGGTCGCGCACGGTCTGCGGGGGCAGCGGCAGGACGGCGTCCACGCCCCGGGTGCTCTGCGCGGTGACGGCGGTGAGCACTGTCGTGCCGTACGCCCCGAGCGCGGCGAACGTCTTGAGGTCGGCCTGGATGCCCGCTCCCGCTCCGGAGTCGGAGCCGGCGATGCTGAGAACTGTTTTCGGCGTCACTGGTTCTCTTCCTCGGTTGCGGTTCGGGGCTGCGGACCTCCGCCGGAATGTGCAGGCGTGGTGACACGGGTGGTGGCCGCCTCCTGGAAGGCTCTGCCCAGCGTGGTGGCGGTTTCTCCCGGGTCGTCCGCGCGCATGATCGCGCCCAGCACGGCTACTCCGGCGGTGCCCGCCTCGACGCATGCGGTGACCTGGGCCGGGGTTTCGATGCCGCCGAGGGCGAGCACCGGGACCCGGCTGGCTGTCACCAGCGCGGCGAGTCCGGCCGGCCGCAGCGCCGGGCCGTAGCCGGGCTTCGTCCTCGTCTCGTAGACCGGGGACAGCGTCGCGTAGTGCTCGGTGGTGAGCCGGGCCAGCTCGGCGGTGTCGTGGCAGGAACGGCCGACCAGTCCGACGGCGGGCGGCGGGTACGGGCCGGCGGCGGGCAGGTGCACCGCGTCCCCGTCGAGCGGATCGGGTCCGGCGACGACGAGCGTGCCGCAGGCCTCGGCGAGGATCGCGCGCAGGTCGGCGGCGAGCGCGAGGCGTTCGGCGCGGGGCAGGTCCTTCTCCCGCAGCACCACCCACCGCACTCCCCCACCGACGGCACCCGCCACCACGTCGACGAGCGCCCCCCGAGCCACCCGCCGGTCGGTCAGCAGCACGATTCCGGTCGGCCCGGCGTAGATCTTGGTACCCGGCCGCCCGTCCAGGGGCGCGCGCGTACCAAGATCGCCGGGAACGGTGGCGCGTGAAGCGGTCACAGGTCGGGCCGCCCCTCGTCCGGGGTGGACGCCAGGGCGTGGAAGCGGCGGGCGATGCGGCCCGCGCCGTACGCCAGGCGGCCCGCCTCGACCGCGTACCGCATCGCGGTGGCCATCGCCACCGGGTCGGCGGCCCGGGTCACGGCGCTCGCAAGCAGCACCGCGTCGCAGCCCAGCTCCATCGCGAGCGCGGCGTCGGAGGCGGTGCCGATGCCCGCGTCGAGCACCACCGGCACGTCGACGGCCTGCCGGATCAGCCGGATGTGGTGCGGGTTGCCGATGCCCAGCCCGGAGCCGATCGGCGACCCGGCCGGCATCACCGCCGCGCACCCCACGTCGGCCAGCCGCCGGGCCAGCACCGGATCGTCCGACGTGTACGGCAGCACCGTGAACCCGTCCGCCACCAGCTCCTCGGCGGCGCGCAGCAGCTCCACCCCGTCGGGCAGGAGTGTGCGCTCGTCGCCGATCACCTCCAGCTTCACCCACTCGGTGTCGAACGCCTCCCGGGCCAGGTGCGCCGTCTTCACCGCCTCGACGGCGGTCCGGCAGCCGGCCGTGTTCGGCAGCAGCCGTACGCCGCACCGCTCCACCAGGTCGAGCAGGCCGCCCGACCCGCCGGGCGTGGTGTCCACCCGACGCAGCGCCAGCGTCACCAGCTCGGTGCCGGAGGCGCGGATCGCCTGCTCCAGCACGTGCAGGTTGGCCGCGCCGCCGGTGCCGAGGACGAGCCGGGAGCCGAACGTGACCCCGCCGATCTCCAACGTGGACATGACGCTCACCCGCCCTGGGTGGCGCTGAGCACCTCGACCCGGTCGCCGTCGCGCAGCACGCTCGCCGACCAGCCGCCGCGCGGCACCACCTCGCCGTTCACCGCGACCGCGAGCCCGCGCTCCCGGTCGGTGACGGTGCGGACCACCTCGGCGACGGTGACGCCCTCGGGCAGCGTCCGGCCGGTGCCGTTGACGATCAGTTCCACGTGCGCTCCTTCCCGAAGCGGTCCGGGGTGAAGGGGGCGAGCGCGGGATCCGGCTCGCCGGTGACGATCAGCTCGGTGACCAGGTCCGCGGTGACCGGGGTGAGCACGATGCCGTGCCGGTGGTGCCCGGTCGCGGCGAGCACGCCCGGCTGCCCGGGCAGCGGCCCGATGATCGGCGCGTTGTCCGGCGTGCCGGGGCGCAACCCGGCCACGGCCTCCACCAGCTCGTACTCGACCAGTTCCGGCACCAGCTCGGCGGCGGCGCGCAGCAGTGTCAGCACGCCACCGGCGGTGACCTCGGTGTCCGCGCGCTCCTCGACCGTCGCCCCGACCACGACCTCGCCGCTGTCCCGGGGCACCAGGTAGACCGACTCGCTGTCCGCGTACCCCCGGATCACGTGCCGGAAGCCCGGCGGACCGCCGCCGGGCGCGCGCAGCCGCAGCACCTGGCCCTTCACCGGCCGGACCGGCAGGCCGGTCAGCGCCGCCGCGCCGCAGCCGGCCGCGACCACGGTGACCCGCGCGTCCACCTCGGACAGCGCGCCGACGCGCGCCGGGCGCAGCTCCACGCCGGCGCGCTCGGCGGCCGTGCGCAACGCGGCGACCAGCCGCCGCGGGTCGACCTGGTGGTCGCCGGGCGCCACCGCGCCGCCGCGCACGCGCGGCGCCAGCGCCGGTTCGCGGTCGCGCAGCTCCGAGGGGCGCAGCGGCGTGATCGGCAGTCCCAACCCCCGTTGGTACGACCACAGCCGCCCCGCCTCGGCCAGGTCGTCGGCGGTGAGCCCGACGACGAGCGTGCCCTCGGTGCGGTGGCCGACGTCGACGCCGCTCGCCCCGGCCAGTTCGGCGGCGAAGCCGGGCCAGCGGGCGGCCGACTCGACGAGCAGCCCGGTCAGCTCGTGCTCACCGAAGTACGCCTCGGCGACCGGCGACAGCATCCCGGCCGCCACGGAGGACGCGCCCGACCCGGGCCGGTCGTCGTGCACCACCACGCGCAGTCCGCGCTGCGCGCACCGCCACGCGATCGCGAGTCCCACCGGCCCGGCGCCCACCACCGCCACGTCGGCCGGGCTCATCGCGTCAGCGCCCGCAGCAGCTCGGCGGTGGCGTGCGCGGGATCGGCGGCCAGGCTGAGTGCCCCGACCACCGCCACCCCGTACGCCCCGGCGGCCCGCAGCGCCGGCACCGTCGCGGCGGTCACCCCGCCGATCGCGATCACCGGGACGCTCACCGCCTCGGCGACCGCGCGTATCCCCTCGGGGCCGATCGGGTCCGGCAGGCCGGACTTGGTGGTGGTGGCGTGGCACGGGCCCACGCCCAGGTAGCTCGCGCCCGCGTCCACCGCCGCGCGGGCGCCCACCGGTTCGCGGGCGGTCGCGCCGAGCACGGCGTCCGGGCCGAGCACCCGGCGCGCGGCGGCCACCGGCAGGTCGTCCGCGCCGACGTGCCCACCGGCGGCGTCCACCGCGAGCGCCACGTGCAGCCGGTCGTTGACCAGGCACCGTGCCCCGTACGGCCGGCACGCCTCGGTCACGCGGCACGCCAGCTCGTACGCCTCCCGGTCGGTGGCGTCGTCCTCCACACGCACCTGCACGACGAGCTCGGCGCCCGCCACGGGCAGCGCGGCACGCAGCACGGCGAGCGGGTCACGCCCCGGCCGCGTGTCGGTGATGAGATGCAGTCGTCCCAGGGACAGCACGGCAACGCTCCTCCCTGCGCCGGCATTACCCGGATCAGGTTCGACGGTCGGGGGCTCCCAGCCCCCCTCTCAGCCCGGTCCGCACCGGGCTCCCGTGGGTCACTTGCGGCCTACCGTACGACGCCTCCCGCCCGGACGGAAGCCCGGGTGAGGTTTTTCCCAGGAACCAGCCGTCCGCCGGATCGGGGCAGCGGGTGACCGTCCCGTCACGACACGCTGCCGGGATGTCCGTTCCCGCCCGTGTCCCGCGCCGCCTGGCGACAGTGCCGTTCCGGGGCGGCCGTGCCGTCTCCGAAGGGCTGCTCACCTGGACGATGCTGCGCGGGCCGACGTGGATCCGCCTGCTCCCGGACGTGTACGTGCACCGGGACGGACACCGCGCCGACGACCACCGGATGTGGTGCGAGGCGGTGGCGTTGCGCCTGCCGCCGGGTGCCGTGCTGGCGGGACGCAGCGCCGCGTGGTTGTCCGGCGCGGACGTGCTCACCCGCGACGCGCCGGTGACAGTGCTGCTGCCGGCGGCCGCGCGACTGCGACCGCACCCACGGATGCGGGTGGCCCGGTCGCCGCTGCCCGATCGGGATCGCACCCTCGCCGGCGGGCTGCCGGTCACCACCCCGCTGCGTACCGCGTTCGACCTGGGCCGGCAGGGCCCACTCGCCGAGGCGCTGGTCGCCGTCGACGCGCTGCTGCGCCGCCGGGTCGTGGAGCTGCCCGTCCTGCGGGCCTACGCCGCCGACCGGCCGGGCTGGCCGGGCGCTCCACTGCTGCGCGAGGTGCTGGCGCTGGCCGAGCCGCTGAGCGAGTCCCCGATGGAGACGCGGCTGCGGCTGCTCCTGCTCGACGCCGGCCTCGGCCCGCTCACCGCCCAGCACGAGGTACGCGCCGGCGGGCGCTTCGTGGCCCGGGTGGACCTGGCCTGGCCGGCTCTGCGCCTCGCGGTCGAGTACGACGGCGACCACCACCGCGAACGGGCTCACTTCCGGCGGGACGTGGCACGCCTGAACGCGCTCCGCGCCGCCGGGTGGGTCGTGCTGCGGTTCACCGCTGACGACGTGCTCCGCCGTCCCGACGCCACAGTGGCCCTGGTACGCCAGGCCCTGGCAGAACGTCGCACCGCCGAGGCGCACCACTGACCCGTGCCCGCCGCCCGCCGCCCGCTCGCCCGAAAACACCACGGCCGTCAGGCCCACTCGCAGACACCCATGACGTTCCACTCACCGTCAGAATCAGCCGCTAGTGGAACGCCATGGGTGCCTCAAGGCCCGCTTGACACCCACGGTGTTCCACTCGCCGTGAACGCTGCCGGGGAGTGGCACGCCGTGGGTGCCTCGATGCGCGGGCACGCCCGACGCGCGGGCGCACGCCCGACGTGCGGGAGGGCGCGTCGGTACCTGGCGGGGACGTCAGAGGATGGCGTCCAGGGCGTCCAGGTCCTCGTCGGTGGGCTGCCAGGTGCCGGCGGCGGCGTTGGCCTTCACCTGCTCGGGAGTGGTCGCCCCGGCGATCACCGAGGTCACCGCGGGACGGGCCGCCAGTCCGCCGATGGCCACCTGGAGCATGCTGATCCCGCGCTCGGCCGCGTACGCCTCGATCGCCTCGATGACGTCCCAGCGCGCGGCGGCAAGCCGCTCGGCGTACCGGCCGCCACCGGCCAGGCGGCTGCCCGCCGGGGGTGCCTCGCCCCGCTTGTACTTGCCGGTGAGCAGCCCGTTGGCGAGCGGGAAGAACGGCAGCATGCCGAGGCCGAACCGCTCGCAGGCCGGGATCACCTCGTCCTCCACCCCGCGTTCCACCAGCGAGTAGTGGTTCTGCGCGGAGATGAACCGGGTACGCCCCTGCGACGACGCGGTCCAGTCGGCGTCGGCGATCTGCCACCCGGCGAAGTTGGAGTTGCCCAGGTAGCGCACCTTGCCGGCGGTCACCAGGTCGTCCAGCGCGGCGAGCGTCTCGTCGATCGGGGTGCCCGGGTCGGGCTCGTGCATCTGGTACAGGTCGATGTGGTCGGTGCCGAGCCGGCGCAGCGACGCCTCGACGGCGCGGGCGATGTAGCGGCGGGCGCCCCGGGCGCCGTGGTCGGGCCCGTTCGCGCCGTTCATGTCCATGCCGAACTTGGTGGCCACCACCACGTCGTCGCGGCGACCCTTGAGCGCCTGGCCGAGCAGTTCCTCGGAGGCGCCCTGCGGCTCGCCGTAGATGTCGGCGGTGTCGAAGAAGTTGATCCCGGCGTCGAGCGCGGCGTCCACCACCGCGCGGGTGCCGTCGAGATCGAGTTTGCGGCCGAAGTTGTTGCAGCCGATACCGACCACTGACACCACGAGCCCGGAGTCGCCCAGCCGGCGATAGGTCATCTCACTCACGAGATCCACCCTATGCCCGCTCCGCGGGTGTCACCCGGAGAGCGGGGGCACCTCGGCGGCCAGCACCCGGGCGTCACCGATGGTGGCCGCCAACTCCTCGGGGGTACGCCCCACCGCGCCCAGCAGCGCCTGCGCCCGCTCGGCGAAGTCCGGCGGCGCACCCGGCAGGCGCCCGGCGGAGGCGATCATGCCCTTCTCGTTCACCAGCCACCGTCCGGCCCGGCCGTGCAGCGCGTGGACCAGCACCCCGACCACCCGGAACAGGCAGCCCGTCACGTAGCCGGCGTCGCCCCCGGCCGCGCCCTTGGCCGCGCCGTCGAGCAGCAGCCCGGTCTCCCAGCCACCGGCCACCAGCGCGGCGCCGAGCGCGGGCGGGTAGTCGACGGTCTCGGCGCGCAGCGCGGTCAGCTCGCCGGTCGGGTCGCCGAGCACCCGTCCGAGCGCCACCTCCCCGGCGTACGCGTGGGAGTAGAAGCCGAGCGGGTGCCCGGCCTGCGCCTCGACCGTGTAGCGGCCGGCCCGGCAGTCCGCCCAGACCCGGTGCACCCGGTCCAGGTCGCGGTAGATCCAGTCCACTGCGACCCCGCCGACACGCAGCCAGCCGCCCCCGTCGACCCACGGTCCCCAGCCGCCCGGGGCGGTGAGGTCCACCGGCCCGTCGGCGATCGAGGCGGCCACCGCGCGCAGCCCGGCCAGGTCGGGCGTACCCCGGTAGTAGAGGCCCAGGTCCCAGTCGGAGTCGGGCCGGTGGTCGCCGCGGGCGCGGCTGCCGCCGAGCGCCACCGCGACCACCCCGTCGACCGCGCACAGCCGGTCGACCACGTCCTGGTCGATCACCCCACGTCCCAGACCGGCTCGGGCGTCTCGACCACGTCGCCGTCGCCGCGGAACAGCACGAACCGGTCGAAGGTACGGGTGAACCACCGGTCGTGGGTGACAGCGACCACCGTCCCCTCGAACGCGGTCAGCCCGGCCTCCAGCGCCTCGGCCGAGGCCAGGTCGAGGTTGTCGGTGGGCTCGTCGAGCAGCAGCAGCGTCGCCCCGGACAGCTCCAGCAGCAGCACCAGGAAACGGGCCTGCTGCCCGCCGGAGAGCGTGCCGAACCGCTGGTCGCCCTGACCGGCCAGCTCGTACCGGGACAGCGCCGCCATGGCCGCGTGCCGGTCCATGCCGGCGCGGTGGTCGTCGCCGCGCCACAGCACCTCGACGAGCGTCTTGGCCGTCAGCTCGGGCCGGTCGTGGGTCTGCGAGAAGTGCCCGGGCCGGACCCGGGCGCCGAGCCGGACCATGCCGCCGTGTGCGACGGGCGCGAGCGCGGCGGCGCCGTCGACCGGGGTGTTGCCCGGCTCCGGGTCGGTGCCGCCCCGGGCCAGCAGGCGCAGGAAGTGCGACTTGCCGGTGCCGTTCGCGCCCAGCACCGCGACCCGGTCGCCGTACCAGAGTTCCAGGTCGAACGGGTACGTCAGGCCGTCCAGCTCCAGCTGCTCGGCGATCACCGCGCGTTTGCCGGTCCGCCCGCCGGTCAGGCGCATCCGGATGTCCTGGTCCTTCGGGGGTACGGGCGGCGGCCCGGCCTCCTCGAACTTGCGCAACCGGGTCTGCGCGGCCTGGTAGCGGGAGGCCATGCCGTCGTTGTACGCGGCCTTCTGCTTGTACATCAGCATCAGCTCGCGCAGCTTCTGGTGTTCCTCGTCCCAGCGTTTGCGCAGCTCGTCGAGGCGGGCGTGCCGGGCCACCCGGGCGTCGTGCCAGCTCGCGAATCCGCCCGGGTGCACCCAGGCGCTGCCGCCCTCCACCGCGACGACCCGGTCGGCGGTCTGCGCCAGCAGTTCCCGGTCGTGCGAGACGTAGAGCACGGACTTGCCCGACTCGCGCAGCCGCGCCTCCAGCCAGCGTTTGCCGGGTACGTCGAGGAAGTTGTCCGGCTCGTCGAGCAGCAGCACCTCGTCCGGGCCGCGCAGCAGCAGCTCCAGCGCGAAGCGCTTCTGCTGGCCGCCGGAGAGCGTGCGGACCGGCCGTTCCCGGGCGCTGTCCCAGGGCAGGTCCAGCACGATGGTGGCGACGGTGTCGAAGAGCACCTCGGCGTCGTACCCGCCGGTCTCGCCCCAGGCGGCGAGCGCCTCGGCGTACGCGAGCTGGGTCTTGGCGGCGGCGGAGCTGTACTTGCCGCGGACCTCGGCCGCCCGCATGGCCGCCTCGGTCTCGGCGAGCCGCCGTCCGGCGTCGCGCAGCGCCGGCGGCGCGAGCGACAGGGCCAGGTCGGCGAGCGTGGACTCGTCGCCGATCATGCCGATGAACTGCCGCATGACGCCGAGCCCGCCGGAGCGGGCGATCGCGCCGGTCTTCACCGGCAGGTCACCGGCGACCATCCGCAGCAGCGTGGTCTTGCCGGCGCCGTTCGGGCCGACCAGCGCCACCTTGGCACCCTCACCGACCCGGAACGAGACGTCGCTGAACAGCTCACGCCCGTCCGGGAGGATGTGCCCGGCTCCTGCCACGTCCACGTATCCCACGCGGGCATCCTGCCCGAGCCGGGGCGGTGGACGACACCGGATTACCGGGTGACCCGCAGCACCCGGTAGCCCTTCTGGCTGGCGTGCCGCTCGACGGACCAGCCCTGCTCGACCAGCCAGCGGTGCAGCGAGTCGCCGCCGAGGTGCCGGGCGACGACGAGCCAGGCCACGCCGTCCGGGGCGAGCCGGGGCAGCCAGCGCAGCAGCAGGCCGTGCAGTTCCGCCTTGCCGATGTGGATCGGCGGGTTGGACCAGATCTGGGTGAAGGTGACGTCGTCGGGCAGTTCGTCGGGCGCGACGGCGCGTACCCGGTCGGCGGCTCCGACCCGGGCCGCGTTGGCGGTGGTGAGGGCGCGGGCGCGCTCGTTGACGTCCACCGCCCAGACGGTCGCCTTCGGCGCGGTGGTGGCCAGGACGCAGGTGATCGGGCCGAAGCCGCAGCCGATGTCGAGCAGCGCGCCGGTGACGTCGGCGGCCGGCAGGTCGGCCTTGCGCAGCAGCACGGCGGTGCCCGGGTCGAGCCGGTCGGCGGAGAAGACGCCGCCGGCCGAGGCGAGCGTGTAGTCGCGCCCGGCGACTGTGAACTCGACCTCGCGCGGGCGGGCCGGGGTCGAGGGCTCAGCGGTGAAGTAGTGGTCGCCGGTCACGCCCGCATTCTCGCACCGGGGCGGAGCGGTTCCGGCGACGGTGTCACGGGCGGGGTCGCGCGCCACTCCGCCAGATTTTCCCGATATTACCCCTGAAAGGGACAATCAGACCTACTCTATGCCACATGGTGTACCGGTACGAGTCCGATGAGGACGCCTTCCTGGAGTACCCGAAGCCCGGGTCGGCCCCGAACGGGCCCGCAGCCGCGACGCCCCCGCCCGCGGGTCCGTCACGCTCCCGCTTCCCCACGCCGTCGCTGCCCCGGCCGCCCCGGCCCACCGTCCAGCCGGCGCTGCCGCCGTCCGGTGCGGCCGAGCAGCAGGCGCTGCCACCGACCGGACCCGACGAGCAGGCGGTGGCCGACGACGCCCGTGCCCCGGTTCCCGCGCCCCCGGCCCCGGCGCCGACACCGGGACGGCCCGCGCCACCCCGGGAGCCCTCGCCCGTGCCGCAGCCCGCGCCGCCCGCGCCGGCACCCGTACCGGCGGCGGCGAACCGGCCGACGGTGCCGATCCCGGCCAGCCCGACCGCCCGCGCCGCCGACGTCACCGAGCTGCCCCGGACCCGGCGCGCCGAGCGCCGCGGCGGCGGCCGGTTCTGGCAGACGCTCGTCGGCGGCGCCGCCGTACTGCTCCTGCTCTCGCTCACCGGCCTGGCCGTCGCGGCCCTGCTCGACGAACGCACCGCCACACCGCCGGCCGGGCAGGCGACCCCGCAGCCGACCGAGTCGAGCACCCCGTCCGGCGTTACCGACCTGGACTCCCGGGACACCGACCAGGCGGCGCTCACCGCCAAGGAGGTCTTCCCGGCCAAGGACCTCGTGGTCACCGACGGGAAGCCGGCCTACCGGGTGCTCAAGACCCAGGCCAGCACGAAGTGCCAGGTCGCGGCCACCGGCGAGATCGCCGAGCTGCTGACCCGGCTCGGCTGCAACCAGGTCGTGCGGGGCACGCTCCGCTCCCCCGACGGCGACCACCTGATCACCGCCGGTCTGTTCAACCTCACCGACGTGGCCACCGCCCAGCGGGTACGCGACCGCATCCGGCCGCTGCTCGACGGGCGCCAGGGACGGTTCCGCGGCATGGCGGCGGGCGACGGCACCGAGTCGGTGGAGAAGGCCGCCGCCCGGGTCGCCTGGCAGGTACGCGGACACTACGTCGCCTTCTGCCTGGTCACCCGCGCCGACGGGGAACGCATCCCGAGCGACGACGCGACCGCCCGCGAGATCATGTACGACCTGGTCGAGCTGCACCTCAACCGGGGTGTGCTGGACCGTCGTGCGGCCGCCGGCACGGCCGGGCAGCCCGACGCGGACTCGGCCGGGGACAGCGCCGGTCAGCGGGGCACGGACTGAGCCGGGCTCAGCCCTCGGCCACCGGCACCCGCAACCGGCGGGTCTCCTCGGCGCGGCGGGCGTACTCGGCCGGGTCGGCCGGGTAGCCCACCTCGACCAGGGCGAGGCCGTGTGCGGGCGCCACTGTCACTTCGCTGGAGCGCTCGCGCCGGGTCAGCAGGCCGGCCGGCCACTGGACCGGACGCCGCCCGTCGCCCGCCACCAGCATCGCCCCGACCAGGCTGCGCACCATGTTCTGGCAGAACGCGTCGGCCTGCACGGTGGCGACCAGGATCCCGTCCGGGTCGCGCCGCCAGTCCAGCCGGGTCACCTCGCGCAGCGTGGTCGCGTTCTCCTTGCGCCGGCAGTACGCGGCGAAGTCGTGCTCGCCCACCAGTCCGGCGGCGGAGGCGTTGAGCGCCGCCAGGTCCAGCGGCTTCGGCCAGGCCAGGGTGTCCCCGCGACGCAGCGGCTCGGCGCCCCACGGTGCGTCGGTGACCCGGTACTCGTAGCGCCGGAACGTGGCCGAGAACCGGGCGTCGAAGTCGGCGGGCACCTCGGTCATCGCGCGGACCCGCACGTCCGGCGGCAGGAGCCGGGCCAGCCGGCGCAGCAACCGCCCCTCGTGCTCCCGCCACACCGCGGCGGGCAGGTCGAGGTGGCAGACCTGCCCGGTGGCGTGCACGCCGGCGTCGGTACGCCCGGCCACTGTCAGGCCGGTCGCCGTGCCCGCGCCGAGCACCAGGTCCAGCGTCTGCATGAGCACGCCGGCCACTGTGCGCCGGGTCGGCTGGGGCGCCCAGCCGGAGAAGTCGGTGCCGTCGTACGAGACGTCCAGCCGCAGCCGGGTCCGCTCGTCCACCTCGTACCTCCTGTCGACGGCGACGGGCCCGGCACCCCCGAGGGGATGCCGGGCCCGGTCGAGCCTGATCTCAGGCCTTGTCGTTCTCGGTGGCCTCGTCGCTGTCCTCACGGGCGGCGGCGGTGTCACCCGACGCGGAGACCGGCGCCTCGGCGTCCTGGTCACCGGCGCTGGAGCGCGGGGTCTCCTCGGCCGGGGCCAGGGCCTCGACCTTGTCCTGCTGGGCGGCCTTGCGGGCGGCGGTCTTCTTGTTCGCCTTCGGCTCGGCGACCTGAAGCTCCTCCACCAGCTCGATGATCGCCATCGGAGCGGCGTCACCCTTGCGCGGACCGGTCTTCACGATCCGGGTGTAGCCACCGTTGCGGTTGGCGTACCGGGGCGCGATCTGGTCGAACAGGGCGTAGACCACGTCCTTGTCCTTGACGACGCCCAGCACGCGGCGGCGCGAGGCGAGGTCGCCGCGCTTGGCCTTGGTGATGAGCTGCTCGGCCAGCGGACGCAGCCGCCGGGCCTTCGTCTCGGTGGTCTGGATCTTGCCGTGCTGGAACAGCGCAGTGGCCAGGTTGGCCAGCATCAGCCGCTCGTGCGCGGGGCTGCCGCCGAGGCGGGGGCCCTTGGTGGGCGTGGGCATGCTTGGTGCTCCTCAGGTGTGGCGGCAGCGCGGACTAGAGCTGCTCGGTCTCGCGGTAGTCGTCGGTGTCGTAGTCCGCCTCGCCGAAGGCGTCCACGACGTGCGCCGGGTCGAAGTTCGGAGCCGAGTCCTTCAGCCCCAGGCCCATCCCGGCGAGCTTCATCTTGACCTCGTCGATCGACTTCTGACCGAAGTTGCGGATGTCGAGGAGGTCGGCCTCGGTACGCCCGATGAGCTCACCAACGGAGTTGATGCCCTCGCGCTTGAGGCAGTTGTAGGAGCGGACGGTGAGGTCCAGCTCCTCGATCGGCAGGGCCAGGTCCGCCGCCAGCTGGGCGTCCTGCGGGGACGGCCCGATGTCGATGCCCTCGGCGGTCTCGTCCAGCTCCCGGGCGAGCCCGAACAGCTCCACCAGCGTCGAGCCGGCCGAGGCCAGCGCGGTACGCGGGCCCATCGACGGCTTGGTCTCGACGTCGATGATCAGCCGGTCGAAGTCGGTCCGCTGCTCGACGCGGGTCGCCTCGACCCGGTACGTCACCTTGAGCACCGGCGAGTAGATCGAGTCGACCGGGATCCGGCCGATCTCGGCGCCCGCCTGCTTGTTCTGCGCCGCCGTGACGTAGCCGCGACCCCGCTCGACGGTCAGCTCCATGTCGAGCCGGCCCTTGCCGTTGAGGGTGGCGAGCTTCAGGTCCGGGTTGTGCACCGAGACACCGGCCGGGGGCTGGATGTCACCGGCGGTCACGTCGCCCGGGCCCTGCTTGCGCAGGTACATGCTGACCGGCTCGTCGTGCTCGGAGCTGACGCACAGCTCCTTGATGTTCATGACGAGCTCGACCACGTCCTCCTTGACCCCGGGGATCGTGGTGAACTCGTGCAGCACACCGTCGATCTTGATCGAGGTGACCGCCGCACCCGGGATGGAGGACAGCAGCGTACGCCGGAGCGAGTTGCCCAGCGTGTAACCGAAGCCGGGCTCCAGCGGCTCGATGGTGAACCGGGAGCGGGTCTCGTTGATCGACTCTTCGGAGAGAGACGGTCGCTGGCTGATGAGCATCTTTTCTCTTCTCTTCCGGGGCGCCCGCTATTTGACGCCCACGACACAACTGTTCCGGTGGCCCGCCCGGAAGGACGGGCCACCGCAACGAGCCCTTACTTGGAGTAGAGCTCGACGATCAGCTGCTCCTGGACCTGGGTGTCGATCACCTGGCGGGCCGGGAGCGAGTGCACGAGGATCTTCATCTGGCTCGGGATGGCCTCCAGCCACGCCGGAACCGACCGCGAACCGGCCTGAGCCTGCGCCACCAGGAACGGGGTGAGCTCCTTGCTCTTGCCCCGGACCTCGATGATGTCGTGCTCCTTGACGCGGTACGACGGGATGTCGACCTTCTTGCCGTTCACCGTGAAGTGGCCGTGCTTGACCAGCTGGCGGGCCATGTCCCGGGAGCTGGCGTAGCCGGCCCGGTAGACCACGTTGTCCAGCCGCGACTCGAGGATCTGCAGCAGAACCTCGCCGGTCTTGGCCTCCTTGCTCACGGCCTCTTCGTAGTAGCCGCGGAACTGCTTCTCCAGCACGCCGTAGACACGACGGGCCTTCTGCTTCTCACGGAGCTGGAGCAGGTACTCCGTCTCCTTCGTGCGGCCGCGGCCGTGCTGCCCGGGCGGGAACGGCCGGGACTCGAACGGGCACTTCGGACCATCGCACTTGCTGCCCTTGAGGAACAGCTTCATCTTCTCCCGCCGGCAACGGCGGCAGTCAGCACCGGTGTAACGAGCCATCTCTCTCTAACCTCTCAGACCCGGCGACGCTTCGGCGGACGGCAACCGTTGTGCGGCTGCGGCGTGACGTCGGAGATCTGCCCGACCTCGAGGCCCACTGCCTGCAGCGAACGGATGGCGGTCTCCCGGCCGGAGCCGGGGCCCTTGACGAACACGTCGACCTTGCGCATGCCGTGCTCCATCGCGCGGCGCGCGGCGGCCTCGGCGGCGAGCTGCGCGGCGAACGGAGTCGACTTGCGGGAGCCCTTGAAGCCGACCTGGCCGGAGGAGGCCCAGGAGATGACCGCACCGGTCGGGTCCGTGATGGACACGATGGTGTTGTTGAAGGTGCTCTTGATGTGCGCCTGCCCGTGGGCGACGTTCTTGCGTTCCTTGCGCCGGACCTTCTTGACGGCGGCTCCGGCACGAGCCTTCGGTGGCATAAGTCTGTGCGCTCCTAGTTACTTCTTGCCGGGCTTCTTCTTGCCGGCCACGGTCCGCTTCGGGCCCTTCCGGGTCCGCGCGTTGGTCTTGGTGCGCTGGCCACGCACGGGCAGACCGCGACGGTGCCGGATACCGGCGTAGCAGCCGATCTCGACCTTGCGGCGGATGTCAGCGGCGACCTCGCGGCGCAGGTCGCCTTCAACCTTGTAGTTGCCCTCGATGTGGTTCCGGAGCTCGACGAGCTCCTCGTCCGTGAGGTCCCGAACGCGCTTGTCCGGCGAGATGCCGGTCGCGGCGAGCGTCTCCAGGGCGCGGGTACGACCGACCCCGAAGATGTAGGTGAGCGCGATCTCCATCCGCTTCTCGCGGGGGAGATCCACGCCGACTAGACGTGCCATGTGCGGGCGTACTCCTCGTGATGTTGTGGCGGAGGTCTGGACCCGTCCCACCCCGCTACCGGCCGTCCCTGTCCTTCCGGCGTCAAGAACGCCGGCGACCGGGATCGGTCGCTGCCCGAGCGGGCCCCGGCCTCCGACCGGGGGTCAACCACGAGGGGGTACGCGCTGCGCACCCGACCGCGGCTGGGACGAGCTGGTGATGTGTGGGGCGTCAGCCCTGGCGCTGCTTGTGGCGCGGGTCGGTGCAGATGACCATGACCCGGCCGTGCCGGCGGATCACCCGGCACTTGTTGCAGATCCTCTTGACGCTCGGCTTGACCTTCACGGTTGCCTTACTTCCCATCTGGCCCGGAGCCGCGGCGGTGCGCGATCCGGACGTCGAAGACGGACACGGGTCTCCCGGCCGCCGTCAGGCTTACTTGTAGCGGTAGACGATGCGCCCGCGGGTCAGGTCGTACGGCGAGAGTTCGACGACGACCCGGTCCTCCGGCAGGATGCGGATGTAGTGCTGCCGCATCTTGCCGCTGATGTGAGCGAGCACCTTGTGGCCGTTCGCGAGCTCCACCCGGAACATGGCGTTCGGCAGGGGCTCGATGACCCGACCCTCGATCTCGATTGCTCCGTCTTTTTTCGGCATGTCCTCCGCTGTCCTGACGTCGGTTGCTCCGGACGGCTCACAACGTCTTACACGGGTGAACTGACCAAGATCAGGAAACCCGCGCCAGCCGCGGCTCCGACTCCCACCGAAGCGCTGGGTGGGCATGGCGGAGTGGACGCTGTGCGCCGATCCAAAAGTGTACGCCGACCCGTACGTGCTCGCCAAACCGACCGGCGCGACGGTCACCCGGACGGCTCGAATATGACGCAGGTCACGTCTCCGGCAGCTCCCGCTTCGCCCGCCGGCGGGCCTCCCGCTCGACCTGCTTGCGCCGCCGGCGCTCGGCGTCGTGCTCCGGCGCCCCGTGGGCCAGCCCCTGGATCGTCTGGTAGAGCACCACGGCGCCCCACGGGCCGAGCACCCAGATCGGCCAGTAGTCGTCGAACTCGAACTCACCCTCACCGAGCTGGGAGACGAACCAGATCGCGCTGAGGATCAGGGCCACCTTCAGCCAGGGGCCCCAGACCCCCAGCAGCCAGGCGTTACGCGCGCTGACGGCCGCCCGGCCCGGCTCGGCCACCCCGCTCTTGCCGGTCGCGCGCGGAGCCGGCAGGGAGTTCTCCGCCGGCCGGGGACCGGGCAGGTCGGTCAGCAACTCGTCCAGCTCGCCGTAGGTCTTGGCGCCGTACGCCTGCCGCAGCCGGTCGTCGTACTCGCCCAGGTCGAGCCGGCCTTCGGCCAGCGCCACCCGGAGTCGTTCCGCGGTGGCCTCCCGGTCCGCGTCGGCCGCCCGCATCCGGTTGCGCTCATCCATGGGAACAAGCATGGCACCCGATCGCCAAGGCGGCAGCACTCGACCGGGTACGGGGCAGCCCGCTCAGACCGCCGGAGAGTCGACGGACGTCTGCCGGGCGGTCACCAGGTCACCCAGACGGCCTCGTCCGCCGTCCTCGGCCGTGAGCACCCACACGCCGTCGTCCAGCAGCGCCATCGAGTGCTCCACGTGCACCGCCATCGACCCGTCCCGGGTCACCACGGTCCAGCCGTCGGACAGCTCGACGGTACGCGGCGAGCCCATGGTGATCATCGGCTCGATGGCGAGTGCCAGGCCGGGCACCAGGCGCGGGCCCTTGCCGGGGCGACCGTGGTTGAGCACGTGCGGGTCCTGGTGCATCTCGGTGCCGATGCCGTGGCCGCCGTAGCCGTCGACGATGCCGTACCGGCCGCCCTTACGGACCGCGGTCTCGACCGCGTGGGAGATGTCGGTGAGCCGGCCCTTGCCGGAGGCGGCACCCCGCGCCGCCGCCGCGATCCCGGCCCACATGGCGTCCTCGGCCACCGCCGTCATCTTCAGCAGCGCCGGGTCGACCTCGCCGACCGGCACCGTGACGGCCGCGTCGCCGTGCCAGCCGTCCAGCACCGCGCCGCAGTCGATCGAGATCAGGTCGCCCTCGCGCAGCACCTGCGCGGGCGACGGGATGGCGTGCACCACCTGCTGGTTCACCGAGGAGCAGATCGACGCCGGGAAGCCGTGGTAGCCCTTGAACGACGGCACGGCGCCGGCCTCGCGGATGGTCGACTCGGCGATCGCGTCCAGGTCGGCCGTCGACACGCCCGGCGCCACCGCCTCGCGCATCCGGCGCAGGGCACGGGCGACGACCAGACCCGCGGCCCGCATCAGCTCGATCTGCTCGGGGGTCTTCAGCTGGATGTCCAGCTGGGGACGGCGCATGGTGGTGTTTACCTTTCGTTGCGCGTACGCGGAGCAGCGGGGCACGTCGCACGTACCCCGCTGTTCGCACTCTATCCGCCGGGTGGCGGTGGGACCTCAGCCGCCGTACGAGCGCAGCGCGTCGATGGCGCGGACGGTGACGTCCTCCACCGGGCCGGTCGCGTCGATGCCCACCAGCTTGCCCTGGGCGCCGTAGTAGTCGACCAGCGGCGCGGTCTTCTCGGCGTACTCCCGCAGCCGGGCGGCGATGGTCTCCGGCTTGTCGTCGTCCCGCTGGAACAGCTCCGCGCCGCAGCGGTCGCAGACGCCCTCCCGGCTCGGCGAGTCGAACTCGACGTGCCAGATCTTGCCGCAGCCGCGGCAGGTGCGCCGGCCGGACAGGCGCCGGATCACCTCGTCGTCGTCGACGACCAGCTCCAGCACCAGGTCCAGCGCGGTGCCGAGGTCGGCGAGGAGCTTGTCCAGCGCGGCGGCCTGCGGCGTGGTCCGTGGGAAGCCGTCGAGCAGGAAGCCCTCGCTCGCGTCCGGCTCGGCGAGCCGGTCCCGCACCATGTTGATGGTGACCTCGTCCGGGACCAGCTTGCCGGCGTCCATGTACCGCTTGGCCTCGACGCCCAGCGGCGTGCCCTGGGAGACGTTCGCCCGGAAGATGTCACCGGTCGAGATCTTCGGCACCGAGAGGTGCGCGGCGACGAACTCCGCCTGTGTGCCTTTGCCCGCGCCCGGCGGGCCAACCAGAACGAGTCGCATCTACCGCAGGAACCCTTCGTAGTTCCGCTGCATGAGTTGGCTCTCGATCTGCTTCACGGTCTCCAGACCGACGCCGACCATGATGAGCACAGCGGTGCCGCCGAACGGAAAGTTCTGGAACTGCTGGTTGTCGAGCCAGATGAAGAAGAAGTTCGGCAGGATCGCGACGATGCCCAGGTAGAGCGCGCCCGGCAGGGTGATCCGGCTGAGGATGAAGTCGAGGTACTCGGCGGTCGGCTTGCCGGGGCGGATGCCCGGCACGAAGCCGCCGTACTTCTTCATGTTGTCCGCGACCTCGGTCGGGTTGAACGTGATCGACACGTAGAAGTACGTGAAGAAGATGATCAGCAGGAAGTAGATCGCGATGTGCTCCGGCGCGCTCGCCTTCACGATGTGGTTCTGGATCCACGCCTGGGCCTTGCCCGGGTCGTTCTGATCGAAGAACTGGAGCGCGAGCTGCGGCAGGTAGAGCAGCGACGAGGCGAAGATGACCGGGATGACACCCGCCTGGTTCACCTTCAGCGGGATGTAGGTCGACGTGCCGCCGTACATCCGCCGGCCGATCATGCGCTTGGCGTACTGCACCGGGATGCGGCGCTGCGCCTGCTCGATGAACGTGACAGCGGTGATGACCACCAGCACCAGGGCGATGACGAGGAGGAACATCCCCCAGCCCTTGGTGGTCTTGATCTTCCAGCCCTCGCTGGGGAGGCGGGCCGCGATCGAGGTGAAGATCAGCACGGACATGCCGTTGCCGACGCCCCGGTCGGTGATCAGCTCACCGAGCCACATCACCACGCCGGTGCCGGCGGTCATGGTCATGACCAGGATGCCCAGGGTCAGCCAGTTCGGGATGCCGGTGCCCTCGGGCACGATCGGGAACTGGTCGCACTGGTTGTTGAACAGCTGGCCGGAGCGGGCCAGCGCCACGAACGCCGAGGCCTGGAGTACACCCAGGCCCAGCGTCAGGTAGCGGGTGTACTGCGTGATCTTGGCCTGCCCGGCCTGGCCCTCCTTGCGGAGCTGCTCCAGGCGCGGGATCACCACCGTCAGCAGCTGCAGGATGATCGACGCGGTGATGTAGGGCATGATGCCCAGCGCGAAGACCGAGAGCTGGAGCAGCGCGCCACCGGAGAACAGATCCAGCAGGTTGAGCACTCCCGTGCTGCCACCCTGGATCGTGTCGAGGCACTTCTGCACGTTGCCGTACGAGACGCCCGGGCTGGGCAGCGTGGCGCCCAACCGGTAGACCGCGATGATGCCTACTGTGAACAGCAGCTTCTTGCGCAGGTCAGGCGTACGGAACGCACTGAGAAAGGCGGACAGCAACTTCTTCCTCCTGCGCGACGCGGGCCGCCGGTGACGAATCCTGGCGGGGCGGGGTGGTGCCGGGCGGCATGCCCGGTATCCATGGCTGGGAACGGACTCTAACAGTCCGATCCCGGTCCGGGCAGATGTGCCCGGCTACATAAAACGAATCCGATGTTACCCGGCGCACACGTGGCCGGTAGACCATGGCGCCCGCCCAGTTGCGAACAACTGAGCGGGCGCCGTGGACATCGCCTTACAGCTCGGTGACCGAGCCACCGGCGGCGGTGATCTTCTCCTTGGCCGACGCGCTGAACGCGTGCGCCGAGACCTGGAGAGACACGCCACCGAGGTCGCCGGTGCCGAGCACCTTGACCGGGTGACCCTTGCGGACCGCGCCGGCCTCGACCAGCTCGACCGGGCCGATCTGGCCGCCGTTCGGGAACAGCTCGGCCAGCCGGTCCAGGTTGACCACCTGGAACACGACCTTGAACTTGTTCTTGAAGCCCTTCATCTTCGGCAGGCGCATGTGGATGGGCATCTGCCCACCCTCGAACGCCGGCGAGATGTTCTTCCGGGCCTTCGAACCCTTGGTACCGCGACCGGCGGTCTTGCCCTTCGAGCCCTCACCGCGACCCACGCGGGTCTTGTCGGTCTTGGCACCCGGAGCCGGACGCAGGTGGTGCACCTTGATCGTCATTACTCGACCTCCTCGACCTTCACGAGGTGGTTGACCGTGAAGATCATGCCGCGGATCTCCGGCCGGTCCTCCTTGACCACCACGTCGTTGATCCGCTTGAGACCGAGGGAACGCAGCGAGTCACGCTGGTTCTTCTTGGTCCCGATCTCGGACCGGACCTGGGTGACCTTCAGGCGTGCCATCAGGACGCCACCCCCGCCCGCGACGCCAGCATGGCGGCCGGCGCGACGTCCTCGACCGGCAGACCACGACGGGCCGCGACCTGCTCCGGGGACTCGAGCCCCTTCAGGGCCGCCACCGTGGCGTGCACGATGTTGATCGGGTTGGACGAGCCGAGGCTCTTGGAGAGCACGTCGTGGATGCCCGCGCACTCCAGCACGGCACGCACCGGACCACCGGCGATGACGCCCGTACCGGCGGAAGCCGGCTTGAGCAGCACCACACCGGCCGCGTCCTCGCCCGTGACCGGGTGCGGGATCGACTGACCGATCCGCGGCACCTTGAAGAAGTGCTTCTTGGCCTCCTCGACACCCTTGGCGATCGCCGCGGGCACCTCCTTGGCCTTTCCGTAGCCCACACCGACGGTGCCGTCGCCGTCGCCCACGATCACCAGGGCGGTGAAGCTGAAGCGACGACCACCCTTCACGACCTTGGCGACGCGGTTGATCGCGACGACCCGCTCGAGGTGCGGGGTCTTCTCGACGGGCGCGTTTCCGCGGCCGCCCTCACGGCGGTTGTCGCGGCGACCACCCTCGTTGCCACCGGACCCGCCGCCACGGCGCTGTTGACCTGGCATCAGCAGCCTTCCTTCTCTCTCGTGACGGGGTTTCTAGAACTCGAGCCCGGCTTCGCGGGCGGCGTCGGCAAGCGCGGCGACACGCCCCGCGTACCGGTTGCCACCGCGGTCGAAGACGACCTTCGAGACGCCGGCGGCCTTGGCGCGCTCGGCGAGCAGGGCGCCGACCTTGCCGGCCAGGGCGCTCTTGTCGCCCTCGGCGCCGCGCAGCGAGGCGTCCATGGTCGAGGCCGACGCCAGGGTGTGACCCTTGGTGTCGTCCACGACCTGGGCCACCACGTGGCGCAGGGAGCGGGTGACGACCAGGCGGGGACGCTCGGCGGTGCCGCTGACGTTCTTGCGGACCCGGAAGTGCCGACGCGCACGCCCGACGGCACGCTTGGCGGCGACGCCGCGGCGGCGCTTGAGCAGCGTGGCGCTCACTTCTTACCTGCCTTTCCAGCCTTGCGGCGGATGACCTCGCCCTGGTACTTCACGCCCTTGCCCTTGTAGGGCTCCGGCGGACGGATCTTCCGGATGTTGGCGGCGACCTCGCCGACCTGCTGCTTGTCGATGCCGGCCACGTGGAACAGCGTCGGCTTCTCGACCGTGAAGGTGATGCCGTCCGGCGCCTGCACCAGGACCGGGTGCGAGAACCCGAGCGCGAACTCCAGGTCCTTGCCCTTGGCGGTCACGCGGTAACCGGTGCCGGCGATCTCCAGGCTCTTGCGGTAGCCCTCGGTGACACCGACGATCATGTTGGCCACCAGCGTACGGCTCAGGCCGTGCAGCTCCTTGGCCTTGCGCTCGTCGTTGGGCCGGTTGACGTGCAGCTCGCCGTCCTCGCCCCGCTCCGCCGTGATCGGCTCGGCCAGCACGTGGCTCAGTTCGCCCTTGGGGCCCTTGACCTTGACGGTCCGGCCGTCGATCGTGATGTCGACGCCGGCAGGCACCGGGATCGACTTACGTCCAATACGCGACATTTCTACCTGTCTCCCGTTACCAGACGAAGGCGAGGACTTCCCCGCCAACGCTCCGCTTGCGGGCCTGCCGGTCGGTGAGCAGCCCCTGGGACGTCGAAATGATCGCCACGCCCAGCCCGCCGAGCACCCGCGGGAGCCCGTCCGACTTGGCGTACACCCGGAGACCGGGCTTGGACACGCGCTTGATGCCGGCCAGGCTCCGCTCGCGGTTCTGGCCGTACTTCAGCTCGACGACCAGTCGCTTGCCGACGGCGCCCTCCTCGGGCTCCTCGACCGACCAGGTGGCGATGTAACCCTCGGCCTTGAGGACCTCGGCGATGTTCGCCTTGATCTTCGAGTAGGGCATCGTCACCCGGTCGTGGTACGCCTGGTTGGCGTTACGCAGACGCGTGAGCATGTCTGCGATCGGGTCGGTCATCGTCATGAAAACTCGTCAACCTTTCTCGCCGGGGTTCCCCGGGCCAGGCCCGGGGCCTACGGCGAAGAGACAGTTCAGCTGACGCGCCGGAGCGCGCCGGGCTATTACCAGGAAGCCTTGGACACGCCGGGCAGCTCACCGCGGTGGGCCATCTCCCGGATGCACACCCGGCAGAGACCGAACTTGCGGTAGACCGCCTTCGGACGCCCGCACCGCTGGCAGCGGGTGTACGCGCGAACCGAGAACTTCGGCTTCGCGGCCGCCTTGAGGATCAGCGCCTTCTTGGCCATCTCAGTTCTCCTTGAACGGGAAGCCCAGGAGCTTGAGCAGCGCCCGGCCCTCGTCGTCGGTCGTGGCGGTCGTGACCACCGTGATGTCCATGCCCCGCTGGCGATCGATCTTGTCCTGATCGATCTCGTGGAACACCGACTGCTCGGTCAGGCCGAACGTGTAGTTGCCGTGCCCGTCGAGCTTGCGCCCGTCCAGGCCGCGGAAGTCACGGATACGCGGCAGCGCGATCGAGAGCAGCCGGTCCAGGAACTCCCACATCCGGTCGCCGCGAAGGGTGACCTTCGCGCCGATCGGCATGCCCTCGCGGAGCTTGAACTGCGCGATGGACTTGGTGGCCCGCCGGACCTGCGGCTTCTGGCCGGTGATGGTGGCCAGGTCGCGGACGGCCCCGTCGATCAGCTTGGCGTCGCGAGCGGCCTCGCCGACACCCATGTTGACGACGATCTTGACCAGCCGCGGCACCTGCATCGGGTTGCCGAACTCGAACTGCTTCTGCAGCTCGGCCACCACCTCGTTGCGGTACCGCTCCTTGAGGCGCGGCAGGGTCTTGGTTTCGGTAGCCGTGGTCATCAGAGGTCCTTACCGGTGCTACGCGCGATGCGGACCTTCTGGCCGTTGTCGTCGATCCGGTAGCCGACGCGGGTCGGCTTGCCGTCGGAGTCCAGGACCATCACGTTCGAGACGTGGATCGGGGCCTCCTGGGTGACGATGCCACCGGTCTTGGCGCCACGCTGGGTGGTGCTGATACGGGTGTGCTTCTTGACCCGGTTCACGCCCTCGACCAGGACCTTGTCCTGCCGCGGGTAGGCCGCGATGACCTTGCCCTTGGCACCCTTGTCCTTGCCGGCGATGACGACGACCGTGTCGCCCTTCTTGACCTTCACGGTCACAACACCTCCGGCGCGAGAGAGATGATCTTCATGAACCGCTTGTCCCGCAGCTCCCGGCCCACCGGGCCGAAGATACGGGTACCGCGCGGGTCCCCACCGTCCTTGATGATGACGGCGGCGTTCTCGTCGAAGCGGATGTACGACCCGTCCGGCCGCCGCTTCTCCTTGGCGGTCCGAACGACGACGGCCTTGACGACGTCGCCCTTCTTCACACCGGCACCGGGGATCGCGTCCTTGACGGTCGCCACGATGACGTCGCCGATGCTCGCGTAGCGCCGACCGGAGCCGCCGAGCACCCGGATGCACAGGATCTCCCGGGCACCCGTGTTGTCGGCGACGCGCAGTCGCGACTCCTGCTGAATCACGTCTATCTCCTATGTCTGCCGGTTCTCCGGCCGCTCGGGGCGGCCGGAGCCTGGCGGAACCTGCGCCCGACCGAGACCCGGCCGAGCTCGAGCCTTCGCTACTTGGCCTTCTCGAGGATCTCCACGAGCCGCCAGCGCTTGGTGGCGGACAGCGGCCGGGTCTCCATGATCAGGACCCGGTCGCCGATGCCGGCCGAGTTCTGCTCGTCGTGCACCTTCAGCTTGCTCGTACGGCGCATGATCTTGCCGTACAGCGCGTGCTTGACGCGGTCCTCGACCTCGACCACGACGGTCTTGTCCATCTTGTCGCTGACCACGAGGCCCTCGCGGACCTTGCGGCGGGACCGCGCGGGGGCGGTGGTGTTCTCACTCATGATGCAGTCACCTCAGTCGGCGCGGCCGAGAGACCCAGCTCACGCTCACGCATGATCGTGTAGATCCGGGCGATCTCCCGACGGATGACCTGCAGCCGCCGGTTGTTGTCCAGCTGCCCGGTTGCGGCCTGCACGCGGAGGTTGAACAGCTCCGCCTTCGCCTCGCGCAACTTCGTGACCAGCTCCTCCTCGGAGAGCTCACGCAGCTCGGAGGGCTTGACGCCCGCTGCCATCAGGATTCACCCACTTCGCGCGTAACAATGCGGCACTTCATCGGGAGCTTGTGGATCGCGCGACGCATCGCCTCTCGCGCGATCTGCTCGTTGGGGAAGGACATCTCGAAGAGAACCCGCCCCGGCTTCACGTTGGCGACCCACCACTCGGGCGAACCCTTACCGGAACCCATCCGGGTCTCGGCCGGCTTCTTGGTGAGGGCCTGGTCCGGGAAGATCGTGATCCAGACCTTGCCGCCACGCTTGATGTGGCGGGTCATCGCGATACGCGCCGACTCGATCTGGCGGTTGGTCACGTACGCCGGCTCGAGAGCCTGGATCCCGAACTCGCCGAACACCACCCGGTTACCACCCTTGGACGCGCCACTGCGGTCCGGGTGGTGCGGCTTGCGGAAGCCCTTCGGGGGCTTGCGCGGCATCAGCATCTGTCAGCCCTCCTGCTGCGTTTCTGCCGGCTGGTTACCGACCGGAGCCGAGGCGGCTGCGGCGACAGCGCTGCTGTCGACCGGCTCACCGGCCGGCGTCTCCGCCTGCTGCGCGATGGTGGTCGCGGCAGCCCGGCCGGCCTCGGTGCCACCGGCGGTCGTACCGGACGAGCCCGAGCGTCCACGGCGCGGCCGGTCCGGCCGGTCGCCACGGTCGCGGCGCGGGCCGCGCGACGGGGCGGCCTCGGCCGGGGCCTCGCGGCCCGGGACGGCGTCGCCCTTGTAGATCCAGACCTTCACGCCGATCCGGCCGAAGGTGGTACGGGCCTCGAAGAAGCCGTACTCGATGTTGGCCCGCAGCGTGTGCAGCGGAACCCGGCCCTCGCGGTAGAACTCGGTCCGGCTCATCTCGGCGCCGCCCAGACGGCCCGAGACCTGAACCCGGATGCCCTTGCAGGCGGGGTTCTTCATCGCGGACTGCATCGCCTTGCGCATGGCCCGACGGAAGCTGACCCGGCTGGACAGCTGCTCGGCGACGCCCTGGGCGACCAGCTGCGCGTCCGACTCGGGGTTCTTCACCTCGATGATGTTCAGCTGGACCTGCTTGCCGGTGAGCTTCTCCAGCTCGCCGCGGATCCGGTCGGCCTCCGCACCCTTACGGCCGATGACGATGCCCGGCCGGGCGGTGTGGATGTCGACGCGGACCCGGTCACGGGTGCGCTCGATGTCGACCTTGGAGATGCCGGCGCGCTCGAGGCCCTTGGACATCATCCGGCGGATCTTGACATCCTCGCCGATGTAGTCCTTGTAGAGCTTGTCCGCGAACCAGCGGGACTTCCAGTCGGTCGAGATGCCGAGCCGGAACCCGGTCGGGTGAACCTTCTGACCCATTACTCGGCACCCTCCGTCGTGCTCTGCTCCTCAGCGGCCGGCTTGGCCGGAGCGGCCTTCTTCGCCGACTTCTTCGGCGTGGCCGCCGCAACCGCCTCGACCGCCACGGTGATGTGGCAGGTGCGCTTGCGGATCCGGTACGCCCGGCCCTGCGCCCGCGGCCGGAACCGCTTCATGGTCGGGCCCTCGTCGACGAACGCCTCACTGACGAGCAGCGCGTCGGGGTCCAGCCGCTCGTTGTTCTCCGCGTTGGCGATCGCGCTCGCGAGCACCTTGTACACCTGCTCGCTCGCAGCCTGCGGCGCGAACTGCAGCACCGTGAGCGCCTCCTTCGCGGGCAGGCCGCGGACGAGGTTGACCACCCGGCGCGCCTTCATCGGCGAGATGCGCACGTGCCGCGCAACCGCCCGCGCGCCCGGAAGCACCGGAGCGTCGCCCTTTCCTGGCATCGCTGTAACCCCTTGTTCCTCTATCCGTATGCCCGCGGCGTCAGCGCCGGCGGCTCTTCCGGTCGTCCTTCTCGTGACCCTTGAACGTGCGGGTCAGCGCGAACTCGCCGAGCTTGTGCCCGACCATGGCCTCGGTCACGAAAACCGGGACGTGCTTGCGTCCGTCGTGCACGGCGATCGTGTGACCCAGCATCTCCGGGATGATCGTCGAGCGCCGCGACCAGGTCTTGATGACGTTCTTCGAGCCCTTGTCGTTCTGCGTCTCCACCTTCTTGAGCAGGTGGTCGTCGACGAACGGGCCCTTCTTCAGGCTGCGAGGCATGTCTTATCTCCCTCAGCCGCGCTTACGCGTGGCGTAGCGGCGGCGGACGATCAGCCGGTCGCTCGGCTGGCCCTTACGACGGGTGCGGCCCTCGGGCTTACCCTGCGGGTTGACCGGGTGGCGACCACCGGAGGTCTTACCCTCACCACCACCGTGCGGGTGGTCGACCGGGTTCATCGCGACACCACGGACGGTCGGGCGCTTGCCCTTCCACCGCATACGGCCGGCCTTACCCCAGTTGATGTTCGACTGGTCGGCGTTGCCGATCTCGCCGATGCTGGCGCGGCAGCGCACGTCCACACGCCGGATCTCACCGGACGGCATACGCAGGGTCGCGTACGCGCCCTCACGGCCGAGCAGCTGGATGCCGACGCCGGCCGAGCGGGCCAGCTTGGCGCCGCCGCCCGGACGCAGCTCCACGTTGTGGATGGTGGTACCGACCGGGATGTTGCGCAGCGGCAGGTTGTTACCCGGCTTGATGTCGGCGCCCGGACCGGACTCGACGCGGTCGCCCTGCTTCAGGTCCTTCGGCGCGATGATGTAGCGCTTCTCGCCGTCGGCGTAGTGCAGCAGCGCGATGCGCGCGGTGCGGTTCGGGTCGTACTCGATGTGGGCGACCTTCGCCGGCACGCCGTCCTTGTCGACCCGCTTGAAGTCGATCAGACGGTACTGGCGCTTGTGGCCGCCACCGTGGTGCCGCGTGGTGATCCGGCCGTGGGCGTTGCGTCCGCCCTTCTTCGGCAGCGGAGCCAGCAGCGACTTCTCGGGCGTCGACCGGGTGATCTCGGCGAAGTCGGCAACGCTCGAGCCACGCCGGCCCGGCGTCGTCGGCTTGTACTTACGGATAGCCATTGTCTACACCCCTCAGCTGACCGGGCCGCCGAAGGCCTCGATACGGTCACCGTCAGCCAGCTTCACCATCGCGCGCTTGGTGTCCTTGCGCTTGCCGAACCCGGTACGGGTCCGCTTGCGCTTGCCCTCGCGGTTGAGCGTGTTGACCGTCAGGACGCGGACGTTGAAGATCTGCTGGATAGCGATCTTGATCTCGGTCTTGTTGGCGTCCGGGTGCACCAGGAAGGTGTACCAGTTGCGGTTCAGCTCGCTGTAGCTCTTCTCCGAGACGACCGGCGCGACGATGACGTCACGCGGATCGGCGATCGTGCTCACTTGCCATCCTCCTCGGTGGTCTCGGCGGGAACGCCCAGGAACTCGTCCAGGGCCTCCTTGGTGAAGACCACGTCGTCGGCCACCAGCACGTCGTAGGTGTTGAGCTGGCCGGCCTCGATCAGGTGCACCCGGCTGTCCTGCGTGTTGCGCAGGTTCCGCAGCGACACCCAGTTCAGCTCGTCGGTGCTGCTCAGCACGACCAGGACCCGACGGGCCTGGGTCAGCTTGGTCAGCGTGGCCAGGGCCGCCTTGGTGGACGGCTTCTCACCCGAGACGAACGCCTCGACGACGTGCACCTGGCCGGCGCGGGCCCGGTCGGAGAGGGCGCCACGCAGGGCGGCGGCCTTCATCTTCTTCGGGGTGCGCTGGCTGTAGTCGCGCGGCACCGGGCCGTGGACCACGCCACCGCCGGCGAACTGCGGCGCGCGGGTCGAGCCCTGGCGGGCACGACCGGTGCCCTTCTGCTTGTACGGCTTCTTGCCTCCACCGGAGACCTCGCCGCGGGTCTTCGTCTTGTGCGTACCCTGACGGGCCGCCGCGAGCTGGGCCACCACGACCTGGTGCATCAGGGCGATGTTGGCCTGCGCGTCGAAGATGTCGGCCGGCAGCTCGACGGAGCCGCTCTTGGCGCCTTCGACGTTGATCACGTCAACGGTGGTCACTTGGCCGCACCGCCCTTCTTCACCTTCGCCTTGGCCGCAGTGCGGACCAGGACCAGCGCGCCCTTCGGGCCCGGGATGGCGCCGCGGACGAGCAGGAGGTTGTTCTCGGTGTCGACCGCCTGGACGGTCAGGTTCTGGACGGTGTAGCGCACGCCACCCATCCGGCCCGCCATCCGGGTGCCCTTGAAGACGCGACCCGGGGTCGCGCAGGCGCCGATCGAGCCGGGCGAGCGGTGCTTGCGCTCGACACCGTGGCTGGCACGCAGACCGTGGAAGCCGTGCCGCTTCATCGGGCCGGCGTAGCCCTTGCCCTTGGTCTTGCCGGTCACGTCGATCACGACGCCGGCCGGGAACTCCTCGACCGTGACCTCCTGGCCCGGCGCGTAGTCCGCGGCGTCGGAGGTGCGCAGCTCGACGATGTGCCGGCGCGGCGCGACGTCCGCCTTGGCGTAGTGGCCGGCTACCGGCTTCTTGACCTTGCGCGGGTCGATGACCCCGTACGCCAGCTGGACCGCGGAGTAGCCGTC
Organism: Micromonospora sp. CPM1; assembly: GCF_023896895.1. Lineage (NCBI taxonomy): Bacteria > Bacillati > Actinomycetota > Actinomycetes > Micromonosporales > Micromonosporaceae > Micromonospora > Micromonospora sp. CPM1. The sequence continues at coordinate 110,042 of NZ_JAMHIU010000008.1, read as the reverse complement.
CTTGTCGGCGCTACGAACCTGGCTCACGACGCACGGGCCGGCCTGAACCACGGTCACGGGCACAACCTTGTTGTTGTCCCAGACCTGGGTCATGCCGAGCTTGGCGCCCAGGATCCCCTTGACTTGCCTGTCCATTTGTCCGGTCCCTACAGCTTGATCTCGATGTCGACGCCAGCCGGCAGGTCGAGGCGCATGAGCGAGTCGACCGTCTTCGGGGTCGGGTCGATGATGTCGATCAGACGCTTGTGCGTACGCATCTCGAAGTGCTCGCGCGAGTCCTTGTACTTGTGCGGCGAGCGGATGACGCAGAAACGGTTGATCTCCGTGGGCAGCGGCACCGGGCCAGCGACCTGCGCCCCGGTACGCGTCACCGTCTCGACGATCTTCCGAGCCGAGGAGTCGACGACCTCGTGGTCATAGGCCTTGAGCCGGATGCGGATCTTCTGTCCCGCCATGGTGGCTTCTGTTCCTTCTCTCGATGCCGCTGTGTTGCGGGCGCCTGTACCGGCTGGCACAGGCCCACTTCCGCCGACCCCCGCGGTCGGGCGTGTCGCGCCCGTGGGCCAGGCTCCGCCCCGGGACTCCGGAGCGATTCTCTGACCACGCGGTGGGTCATGGCGCCGATCGCGGGGACCGCGACCTGGACGCCGCGCGAGGGTGGTTGACCGCCGATGGCGGCCAACCACCCTACGCGAGACAGTCTGACTCCCGGAGGTCCAGCGTCAACCGGACGCAGGTGACCGACTGTCGTTACGCAACCTGACTAGTATGCCGCACGACCGGCGGCAACGCTAATCGGGGTTACCCAGCTCACTTGATGATCTTGGTGACGCGACCCGCGCCGACCGTACGACCACCCTCGCGGATCGCGAACTTCAGGTTCTCCTCCATGGCGATGGGCTGGATCAGCTTCACCGTCATCGAGGTGTTGTCGCCCGGCATGACCATCTCGGTGCCCTCGGGCAGCGTGACGACGCCGGTGACGTCCGTGGTCCGGAAGTAGAACTGCGGGCGGTAGTTCTGGAAGAACGGGGTGTGCCGGCCGCCCTCCTCCTTGGAGAGGATGTAGACCGTCGCCTCGAACTCCGTGTGCGGGGTCGTGGTGCCCGGCTTGATGACGACCATGCCGCGCTCGACGTCCTCGCGCTTGATGCCGCGCAGCAGCAGACCGACGTTCTCACCCGCGCGGGCCTCGTCGAGCAGCTTGCGGAACATCTCGATGCCGGTGCAGGTGGTCTTCATCGACTTCTCACGGATGCCGACGATCTCCACCTCCTCGTTCGGCTTGAGGATGCCGCGCTCGGCGCGACCGGTGACCACGGTGCCGCGACCGGTGATGGTGAAGACGTCCTCGATGGGCATGAGGAACGGCTTCTCGGTCTCGCGCTCCGGCTGCGGGATCGCGGTGTCCACGGCGTTCATCAGGTCCAGGAGCTTCCCGGTCCACTCCGGGTCGCCCTCCAGGGCCTTCAGCGCCGAGACCCGGACGACCGGCAGGTCGTCACCCGGGTACTCCTGCGAGGAGAGCAGCTCACGGACCTCGAGCTCGACGAGCTCCAGGAGCTCCTCGTCGTCGACCATGTCGCTCTTGTTGAGCGCCACGACGATGTACGGCACACCGACCTGACGGGCCAGCAGCACGTGCTCGCGGGTCTGCGGCATCGGGCCGTCGGTCGCCGCCACCACCAGGATCGCGCCGTCCATCTGCGCGGCACCGGTGATCATGTTCTTGATGTAGTCGGCGTGACCGGGGCAGTCGACGTGCGCGTAGTGACGCGCCTCGGTCTGGTACTCGACGTGCGCGATGGAGATCGTGATGCCGCGGGCCTTCTCCTCCGGCGCCTTGTCGATCTCGTCGAACGGCGTGTACGGGTTCAGGTCCGGGTACTGGTCGTGCAGGACCTTGGTGATGGCCGCCGTCAGCGTCGTCTTACCGTGGTCGATGTGACCAATGGTGCCGATGTTGACGTGCGGCTTAGTCCGCTCGAACTTCGCCTTCGCCACTGGTGTCCTCCTGTGGACTTTCTTGGTTCGTTCGCCCCGGCGCGCCGTTCGGCGCTTAGGACTCTGTCGACAGCCTTTCCGGCCGGAAGGCCGGAGAGCTTTTGTGGGTTCTGCGGCGATGAAGCCTACAGGCCCGGTCTCACGCAACCCGATCGAGGTGGCCGCGGGCGGGAGAACCCTCCCGCGACCGCCCTCGCGTCATCGGATCAGCCGAGGGTGAGTGTCACTCACCCGTCGACTTGGCGATGATCTCCTTGGCCACCGAGGCCGGAACCTCGGCGTAGGAGTCGAACTGCATGCTGTAGCTAGCCCGGCCCTGGGTCTTCGACCGCAGGTCGCCGACGTAGCCGAACATCTCCGACAGCGGCACCAGAGCCCGGACGACGCGAGCGCCGCTGCGCTCCTCCATCGCCTGGATGATGCCACGCCGGGAGTTGAGGTCGCCGATGACGTCACCCATGTTCTCCTCAGGAGTGGTGACCTCAACGGCCATCATCGGCTCGAGGAGAGCGGGGTCGGCCTTGCGGGCCGCCTCCTTCATCGCCATCGAGCCGGCGATCTTGAACGCCATTTCCGACGAGTCGACCTCGTGGTACTGGCCGTCCACCAGGGTGAGCTTGACGCCCACCAGGGGGAAGCCGGCGAGGATGCCGTACTGCATGGCGTCCTGCGCGCCCGCGTCCACCGAGGGGATGAACTCCCGGGGGATGCGGCCACCGGTCACGGCGTTGGCGAACTCGTACGTCGGGGCGTCGTTGCCCAGCGGCAGCGGCTCCACGCTGATGATCACGCGGGCGTACTGGCCGGAACCACCGGTCTGCTTCTTGTGGGTGTACTCGACCTTCTCCACCTTGCGGCGGATGGTCTCGCGGTACGCCACCTGCGGCTTACCGATGTTCGCCTCGACGTTGAACTCGCGGCGCATCCGGTCGACCAGGATGTCCAGGTGCAGCTCGCCCATGCCGGAGATGACCGTCTGACCGGTCTGGTCGTCCAGCTTGACGCGGAAGGTCGGGTCCTCCTCGGCCAGCCGCTGGATGGCGGTGCTGAGCTTCTCCTGGTCGGCCTTGGTCTTCGGCTCGATGGCCACCTCGATGACCGGCTCCGGGAAGGTCATCGACTCCAGGATGACCGGGTTCGCCGGGTCGCACAGCGTGTCACCGGTGGTGGTCTGCTTCAGACCCTGCACCGCGATGATGTCGCCGGCCTGGGCGGAGCTGCGCTCCTCCCGCTTGTTGGCGTGCATCTGGTAGATCTTGCCGATCCGCTCCTTGCGGTCCTTGGTGGAGTTGATCACCTGAGAACCGGACTCGAGCGTGCCGGAGTAGATCCGGACGTACGTCAGCTTGCCGAGGTGCTTGTCGGTCTGGATCTTGAAGGCCAGGCCGGAGAACGGCTCGGAGACCGAGGGCTTCCGCTGCAGCGGGGTCTCGCCGTCGGTGGCCGTACCCTCGATCGCCGGGATGTCCAGCGGCGAGGGCAGGTACGCGACGACCGCGTCCAGCATCGGCTGGATGCCCTTGTTCTTGAAGGCGGTACCGGTGAGGACCGGGTTGGCCTTGCCGGCGATGGTGGACCGGCGGATGGCGGCCTTGATCTCGTCGACCGAGATCTCCTCGCCCTCGAGGTACTTCTCCATCACCGAGTCGTCGACGTCGGCGAGGGTCTCCATCAGCTTCTCGCGCCACTCGGCGGCCGAGTCGGCGAGGTCGGCCGGGATCTCCTCGACCGCGTAGTCCTCACCCTTCTGGGTCTCGCCGCGCCAGGTCAGCGCACGCATCTCGACCAGGTCGACCACGCCGATGAAGTCGGACTCGGCGCCGATCGGGATCTGGAGGACCAGCGGGGTGGCGTTGAGCCGGTCGATCATCATCTGCACGCAGCGGAAGAAGTCGGCGCCGGTCCGGTCGAGCTTGTTGACGAAGCACATCCGGGGGACGTTGTACTTGTCCGCCTGCCGCCAGACGTTCTCCGTCTGGGGCTCCACGCCGGCCACGCCGTCGTAGACCGCGACCGCACCGTCCAGAACACGCAGCGACCGCTCGACCTCGACCGTGAAGTCGACGTGGCCGGGCGTGTCGATGATCTGGATCGTGTGGCCCTTCCACTCGCACTTGGTGGCGGCGGAAGTGATGGTGATACCGCGCTCCTGCTCCTGCTCCATCCAGTCCATGACGGCGGCGCCCTCGTGGACCTCACCGATCTTGTACGTGATGCCGGTGTAGAACAGGATTCGCTCGGTGGTGGTGGTCTTACCGGCATCGATGTGGGCCATGATGCCGATGTTGCGTACGTTGGCGAGCGCGTCTGCGGCGGCCACTTCAATCCCTACTTATCGTCGTCTCGACACAACTGGTGGCGGTTCCGGCGCCGGTGGGCGCCGGAACCTCAGGTGTTACCAGCGGTAGTGCGCGAAGGCCTTGTTGGACTCGGCCATCTTGTGCGTGTCCTCACGCCGCTTGACGGCGGCGCCGAGGCCGTTGCTCGCGTCCAGCAGCTCGTTCATCAGCCGCTCGACCATGGTCTTCTCACGCCGGGCCCGGGAGTACGTCACCAGCCAGCGCAGACCGAGCGTGGTCGCACGGGACGGCCGGACCTCGACCGGAACCTGGTAGGTGGCGCCACCGACACGGCGGCTGCGCACCTCGAGGGTCGGCTTGACGTTGTCCATCGCGCGCTTGAGCGTGACGACGGGGTCGGTGCCGGACTTCTCGCGGCAGCCCTCCAGGGCGGCGTACACGATGCGCTCGGCGAGCTGACGCTTGCCGCGCAGCAGGATCTTGTTCACCAGCTGGGTGACCAGGGGCGAGTTGTACACCGGGTCAGCGACCAGCGGCTTCCGCGGAGCGGGTCCCTTACGCGGCATGTCAGCTCTTCTCCTTCTTCGCGCCGTAGCGGCTGCGAGCCTGCTTGCGGTTGCGGACACCCTGGGTGTCCAGCGAACCGCGCACGATCTTGTACCGCACGCCGGGGAGGTCCTTCACACGACCGCCGCGCACGAGCACGATCGAGTGCTCCTGGAGGTTGTGGCCGACGCCCGGGATGTAGGCGGTCACCTCGATCTGGCTGCTGAGCTTCACACGAGCGACCTTGCGCAGCGCCGAGTTCGGCTTCTTCGGGGTGGTGGTGTACACGCGGGTGCACACGCCGCGCCGCTGGGGAGACCCCTTGAGCGCCGGGGTCTTGGTCTTGGTCGTCTTGGCCTGACGGCCCTTTCGGACCAACTGCTGAATGGTGGGCACCGGGTTTCTCCGCTCCCTTCGGCCGCTGCGAGGCGACCGCGCCGTCTGCTCCAGCCGTCCGGATGGGCGGCTCTCTTACATTCCAACCAGGGCCGCCTGACGGCGCCCCAGCACCCGCGGTCGGGCGTGTCGCCCGAGTCACGGTTCCGATGCCGGCCGCTGACGCGTCGTACCGGATGTTCTGGTCTTGGTGGTGCGACCGCGCGATCACCGGCTGACCGGTTCCAGCGCACGCACGCATTGCCCGGGCGGGCCCGGGCACAAGGGGAAAGAGTACCTACCACAGCCGCGCCGGTCAAAACGGATGGGTCGGGAAGGACCGCTCCGCGGTCCGCCGCCCGTCTCCGGGTCGCCGATGCGCCAACGATGGGCACCTACAGTGACAAGTGTACCGGCTCGTCCGCCGCGCGACCCGGCGGCCCCGACACCGCCCGGCCTTCGGACACCCGGACATACCGCTCAACCCAGGTCACCGGCCGCAGGCGTCGCGGCGAGGGCCTCAGGTGATCTGCACCACCAGGGCCAGAGCGAGCCCGATCAGGCCGAACAGCACCCCCACCGCGCCGCAGGAGATGCCCGCGACGGCCAGACGGCCGCCGGTGAACCGGACCGCGGGCGGCGGCGCCGGCCGCCGGATCTGCCGCCGGGCGAGCAGCCCGGCCACCACCGCGCCGGCACCGATCAGCCCGCCCAGCACGGTGAACGCGCCGGCCGCCCAGGCGCCGCCGACGTTCCGGCCGGCGAGACCGACGCACAGCACCAGCAGCGACACCAGGATCGCGGCGATGCCGGCGACGAGCGACCCGATGGCCAGGCCCGAGGTGACCGGCGGCACGTCGAGGTGGACCACACCGAACGGCGTACCCGGCACCGCGTCGACCCGCTTCGGCGGCCGCGGCGCCTCGGCCGGCGGCGGCGGGACCGCCGGACCGGCGTGCGGACCCCAGCCGCCGTGGCCGGGCGCGCTCGCCGGCACCGGCCACCCGCCGCCGTGCGCCGGCGGATTCCCCGGGTACGACACGTACGGCCCCGGCTGGTGCGCCGGCGCGGACGCGGGACCCGGCGGGTACGGCCCGGGGCGGGTCGGGTCGCCTCCCGGCGGAGCCGGTTCCGTCACGGGGTCCTCCTGTCCACACGCGCCCGCCGCGCGACGGACACCGGCCAGGCTACCGTCGCCGATCACCCCCGGGTGGGCGGGCGCGGGCCCGCTCCCCCACCGGGTCAGTCGAAGTTCGGCGCGAAGTCGTGGCCGAACGAGGCGTCCGCGGCACGGACCACACCGATCACCACCGCCGCGACCACGGCGGCGGCGGTCAGCACCAGCCCGGTCCGCGCCATCTGCTCGCCGCGCCGCAGCCAGTCCGCGCCGGTGAGGTAACCACCCGAGGCGTACGCCTCCCGGCGCGCCTGCCGGGCCAGCATGAGCGCGATCGTGGCCGGCACCGCCCCGCCGAGGAACAGACCGGTGAGCACGCCGATCAGCCCGAGCGCGAAGACGGCGCGGGCCTTGGTGGAGCGGACCGGCTCCGGATCGTGCGGATGGCGGTACGCCTGCGGCACGACGGGCGCCTGCCCGGGCACGGTCGTCATGCCCTCCATCATGCCCCGACCCGGCCGTCCATCCCGACGGAAGGACCCGGTCCCGGCACTCCGGACGCGACGAGGCCCCCGGCGGATGCCGGGGGCCTCGTCGTTCCTACTGCTTAGCGGTACGACCCGAAGTCGAAGTCGTCCAGCGGAACCGCCTGGCCGCTGGCCGGCCCGAAGCCGTAGTCGGTCTCCGGGTAGCCGGTCATCGAGTAGACCTTGGCCTTCGCCTCCTCGGTCGGCTCGACCCGGACGTTGCGGTACTTGCTGATGCCCGTACCGGCCGGGATGAGCTTACCGATGATCACGTTCTCCTTGAGGCCGATCAGCGAGTCGCTGCGGGCGTGGATCGCCGCGTCCGTCAGCACCCGGGTGGTCTCCTGGAAGGAGGCCGCCGACAGCCAGGAGTCAGTGGCCAGCGAGGCCTTGGTGATACCCATCAGCACCGGGCGACCGGCGGCGGGCTCGCCACCCTCGCCGACGAGCCGGCGGTTCTCCGACTCGAACAGCGCCCGGTCGACCAGCACACCCGGCAGGAACTCGGTCGAGCCGGAGTCGATGACCGTCACCCGCTTGAGCATCTGGCGGATGATGATCTCGATGTGCTTGTCGTGGATGAGCACACCCTGCGAGCGGTAGACCTCCTGGACCTCCTGGGTCAGGTGGACCTGGACCGCGCGCGGGCCGAGGATGCGCAGCAGCTCGTGCGGGTCGATGGTGCCCTCGGTGAGCTTCTCGCCGACCTCGACGTGGTCGCCGTCGTGCGCCCGGAGCCGGACCCGCTTCGAGATCTTGTCGTAGACGATCTCGTCGCTGCCGTCGTCCGGGATGACCACGATCTTGCGGGACCGCTCGCCGTCCTCGATCCGGATGCGACCGGGGGTGTCGGCGATGGGCGCCTTACCCTTCGGCACCCGGGCCTCGAAGATCTCCTGGACACGGGGCAGACCCTGGGTGATGTCCTCACCCGCGACACCACCGGTGTGGAAGGTACGCATCGTCAGCTGCGTACCCGGCTCACCGATCGACTGGGCGGCGATGATGCCGACCGCCTCGCCGACGTCCACGGTCTTGCCGGTCGGCAGCGAGCGGCCGTAGCACGCACCGCAGACGCCCAGCTTCGACTCGCAGGTGAGGACGCTGCGCACCCGCACCGTCTCGGTCCCGGCGGCGACGATCGCGTCCACCAGGATCGAGTTGATGTCCTGGCCGCGGTGGGCCACCACGGTGCCGTCCGGACCCTTGATGTCGTCGGCGAGCGTCCGGGCGTGCACGCTGGTCTCGGCGTGCTCGTGCACGACCAGCTTGCCGTCGATCCGCTCCCCGATCTGCATCGGGATGGCACGGTCGGTGCCGCAGTCCTCCTCGCGGATGATGACGTCCTGCGAGACGTCCACCAGACGCCGGGTCAGGTAACCCGAGTCGGCGGTACGCAGGGCGGTGTCCGCGAGACCCTTACGGGCACCGTGCGTGGAGATGAAGTACTCCAGCACGGACAGACCCTCCCGGTACGAGGCCTTGATCGGCCGCGGGATGATCTCGCCCTTCGGGTTGGCCACCAGACCACGGATCGCCGCGATCTGCCGGAGCTGGAGCAGGTTACCGCGGGCACCCGAGTTGATCATCTTCCACAGCGGGTTCTCCTGCGGCAGCGCGGTGTCCATCTCCTTGGCGACCTCGTTGGTCGCCTTGGTCCAGATCTCGATGAGCTCGCCGCGGCGCTCCTCGGCGGTCATCAGACCACGCTGGTACTGCTTGTCGATCCGGTCGGCTTCCTTCTCGTACCGCTCCAGGATCTCCCGCTTGCGCGGCGGAGCGATGACGTCCTCCATGCCGATGGTGACGCCGGACCAGGTGGCCCAGTGGAAACCGGCCTCCTTGAGCCCGTCCAGGGTGGCCGCCAGGGCCACCTTCGGGAAGCGCTCGGCGAGGTCGTTGACGATCGCGGAGAGCTGGCCCTTGCGGATCTCGTAGTTCACGAAGCGGTAGCCCGGGGGCAGCGTCTCGTTGAACAGGACCCGGCCCAGCGTGGTCTCCACCGTCACCGGCTCGCCCTCGGTCCACCCCTCGGCGGGGGTCCAGGGCTCGGCGCCGGCGCCGTTGTCCACACCGACGACGTCGCGCAGCCGGATCCGGACCGGTGCCTGCAGGTGCAGCTCACCGTTGTCGTACGCCATCCGCGCCTCGGCGTCCGAGCTGAACGCCCGGCCCTCGCCCTTGCCCCCCGGAGTGAGGTGGGTGAGGTGGTACAGACCGATGACCATGTCCTGGGTCGGCATGGTGACCGGCTTGCCGTCGGCCGGCTTGAGGATGTTGTTCGACGACAGCATCAGGATCCGCGCCTCGGCCTGGGCCTCGGCGGACAGCGGCACGTGGACCGCCATCTGGTCACCGTCGAAGTCGGCGTTGAACGCGGTGCAGACCAGCGGGTGGATCTGGATGGCCTTGCCCTCGACCAGCTGCGGCTCGAAGGCCTGGATGCCCAGACGGTGCAGGGTCGGCGCGCGGTTCAGCAGAACCGGGTGCTCGCCGATGACCTCTTCCAGCACGTCCCACACGACCGGCCGCTGCCGCTCGACCATCCGCTTGGCGGACTTGATGTTCTGCGCGTGGTTGAGGTCGACCAGCCGCTTCATCACGAACGGCTTGAACAGCTCCAGCGCCATCTGCTTGGGCAGGCCGCACTGGTGCAGCTTGAGCTTCGGGCCGACCACGATGACCGAACGGCCGGAGTAGTCGACGCGCTTGCCCAGCAGGTTCTGACGGAACCGGCCCTGCTTGCCCTTGAGCATGTCGGACAGCGACTTCAGCGGCCGGTTACCCGGGCCGGTGACCGGACGACCGCGACGGCCGTTGTCGAACAGCGCGTCGACGGCCTCCTGGAGCATCCGCTTCTCGTTGTTGACGATGATCTCGGGCGCGCCGAGGTCGATCAGCCGCTTGAGGCGGTTGTTCCGGTTGATCACACGCCGGTACAGGTCGTTCAGGTCCGAGGTCGCGAAGCGGCCACCGTCGAGCTGCACCATCGGGCGCAGGTCCGGCGGGATGACCGGGACGCAGTCCAGCACCATGCCGAGCGGCGAGTTGCGGGTGTTCTGGAACGCCGCGACGACCTTGAGCCGCTTGAGCGCCCGGATCTTCCGCTGACCCTTGCCGGAGCGGATGGTCTCGCGGAGGTTCTCCGCCTCGGCCTCCAGGTCCATGTTCTGGACCAGGGCCTTGATCGCCTCGGCGCCCATGCTGCCGGTGAAGTACTCACCGAAGCGGTCGCGCAGCTCGCGGTAGAGCAGCTCGTCGGTGACCAGCTGCTTCGGCTCCAGCTTGCGGAAGGTGTCGAGGACCTCGTCGAGGCGGTCGATCTCGCGCTGGGCCCGGTCGCGGATCTGGCGCATCTCGCGCTCTCCGCCCTCCTTGACCTTGCGCCGGACGTCCGCCTTCGCGCCCTCGGCCTCCAGCTCGGCCAGGTCGGCCTCCAGCTTGGCGGCCCGCTTCTCGATCTCCGAGTCGCGGCTGTTCTCGGCCTGCCGCTTCTCGGCCAGGATCTCGTTCTCGATGGTCGAGAGGTCGCGGTGACGCGCTTCGGCGTCCACGCTCGTCACGACGTACGAGGCGAAGTAGATGATCTTTTCGAGGTCCTTCGGGGCGAGGTCCAGCAGGTAGCCCAGCCGGCTCGGCACGCCCTTGAAGTACCAGATGTGGGTCACCGGAGCGGCCAGCTCGATGTGACCCATCCGCTCCCGGCGAACCTTGGAGCGGGTCACCTCGACGCCGCAGCGCTCGCAGATGATGCCCTTGAAGCGGACCCGCTTGTACTTACCGCAGTAGCACTCCCAGTCCCGCTGCGGACCGAAGATCTTCTCGCAGAAGAGCCCGTCCTTCTCCGGCTTGAGGGTGCGGTAGTTGATGGTCTCGGGCTTCTTGACCTCGCCGTGGGACCACTGACGGATGTCGTCAGCGGTGGCGAGGCCGATGCGCAGCTCGTCGAAGAAGTTGACGTCGAGCACTATGTCCCCTATGTCGTCGTCTGTACTGCTAGCTAACGAGTGGGATCCGGGGCAGGGTGACCCTGCCCCGGATCACCACCTCAGACCTCTTCGACCGAGCTCGGCTCGCGCCGGGACAGGTCGATGCCCAGCTCCTCCGCCGCCCGGAACACCTCGTCGTCGGTCTCGCGCATCTCCAGGGCCACACCGTCGCTGGAGAGCACCTCGACGTTGAGGCACAGCGACTGCAGCTCCTTGAGCAGCACCTTGAACGACTCCGGGATGCCCGGCTCGGGGATGTTCTCGCCCTTGACGATCGCCTCGTAGACCTTGACCCGGCCCAGGACGTCGTCGGACTTGATGGTCAGCAGCTCCTGCAGGGCGTAGGCGGCGCCGTACGCCTGCATGGCCCAGCACTCCATCTCACCGAAGCGCTGGCCACCGAACTGCGCCTTACCACCCAGCGGCTGCTGCGTGATCATCGAGTACGGGCCGGTCGACCGGGCGTGGATCTTGTCGTCGACCAGGTGGTTGAGCTTCAGGATGTAGACGTAGCCGACCGCGATCGGGTCCGGCAGCGGCTCGCCGGAGCGACCGTCGAACAGCTGCGCCTTACCCGTGCGGCCGATCAGCTGCTTGCCGTCCCGGTTGGGCAGGGTCGACGCCAGCAGACCGGAGATCTCCTCCTCGCGGGCACCGTCGAAGACCGGAGTGGCCACGTTGGTGTCCGGCTCGGACTCGTGCGCCTCGATCGAGCGGAGCTGACGCTTCCACTCCTCGTCGTCGCCGTCCACGCTCCAGCCGGTCTTGGCCACCCACCCGAGGTGGGTCTCCAGGACCTGGCCGATGTTCATCCGGGACGGCACACCGAGCGGGTTCAGCACGATGTCGACCGGGGTGCCGTCCTCCAGGAACGGCATGTCCTCGATCGGCAGGATCTTGGAGATGACGCCCTTGTTGCCGTGGCGGCCCGCGAGCTTGTCACCGTCCTGGATCTTGCGCTTCTGGGCCACGTAGACCCGCACCAGCTCGTTGACGCCCGGGGGCAGCTCGTCGCCGTCCTCGCGGGAGAAGGTACGCACACCGATGACCGTGCCGGTCTCGCCGTGCGGCACCTTCAGCGAGGTGTCACGGACCTCGCGCGCCTTCTCACCGAAGATCGCGCGGAGCAGCCGCTCCTCGGGGGTCAGCTCGGTCTCGCCCTTCGGCGTGACCTTCCCGACCAGGATGTCGCCGGGGACGACCTCGGCGCCGATCCGGATGATGCCGCGCTCGTCGAGGTCGGCGAGCATCTCCTCGCTGACGTTCGGGATGTCGCGGGTGATCTCCTCCGGGCCCAGCTTGGTGTCCCGGGCGTCGACCTCGTGCTCCTCGATGTGGATCGAGGTGAGCACGTCCTGCTGCACGAGGCGCTGCGACAGGATGATCGCGTCCTCGTAGTTGTGGCCCTCCCAGCACATGAACGCCACCAGCAGGTTGCGCCCGAGCGCCATCTCGCCCTCGTCGGTGCACGGACCGTCGGCGATGACCTGGCCGGCCTCGACGCGGTCGCCCTCGAAGACGACCGGCTTCTGGTTGACGCAGGAGCCGGCGTTGGAGCGGCGGAACTTGTGCAGCAGGTACGTCCGGCGGTGACCGTCGTCCTGGTGGACCGTGATGTAGTCCGCGCAGAGGTCCTCGACCACACCGCCGACCTCGGCCACGACAACGTCGCCGGCGTCCACGGCCGCGCGGTACTCCATGCCCGTACCGACCAGCGGGGCCTCGGCCTTGACCAGCGGCACCGCCTGACGCTGCATGTTCGCGCCCATGAGCGCGCGGTTCGCGTCGTCGTGCTCCAGGAACGGGATCATCGCGGTGGCGACCGAGGTCATCTGCCGCGGCGACACGTCCATGTAGTCCACGGCGCCCGGCGCGACGTCCTCGGTCTCGCCGCCCTTACGGCGGACCAGGACGCGGTCCTCGGCGAAGGTGCCGTCCGACTTCAGCGGGGCGTTGGCCTGCGCCTTGACGAACCGGTCCTCCTCGTCCGCGGTCAGGTAGTCGATCTGGTCGGTGACCCGGCCGTCGATGACCTTCCGGTACGGCGTCTCGATGAAGCCGAACGGGTTGACCCGGGCGAACGTGGACAGCGCGCCGATCAGGCCGATGTTCGGGCCTTCCGGCGTCTCGATCGGGCACATCCGGCCGTAGTGGGACGGGTGCACGTCCCGGACCTCGAAGCCGGCCCGCTCGCGGGACAGACCACCCGGGCCGAGCGCGCTCAGCCGGCGCCGGTGGGTCAGGCCCGCCAGCGGGTTGGTCTGGTCCATGAACTGGGACAGCTGCGACGTACCGAAGAACTCCTTGATCGCCGCCACCACCGGGCGGATGTTGATCAGGGTCTGCGGCGTGATCGCCTCGACGTCCTGGGTGGTCATCCGCTCGCGGACGACCCGCTCCATCCGGGAGAGACCCACCCGGACCTGGTTCTGGATCAGCTCGCCCACGGTACGCAGGCGACGGTTGCCGAAGTGGTCGATGTCGTCGGCCTCGTAGCCCTCCTCACCGGCGTGCAGCCGGCAGAGGTATTCCACGGTGGCGACGATGTCGTCCTCGGTGAGCGTGCCGGTGGTGATCGGCACGTCCAGCTCGAGCTTCTTGTTGAACTTGTAGCGCCCGACCTTGGCGACGTCGTACCGCTTCGGGTTGAAGAAGAGGTTGTCGAGCAGGGTCTGGGCGTTCTCACGGGTCGGCGGCTCGCCAGGGCGGAGCTTCCGGTAGATGTCGAGCAGGGCCTCGTCCTGCCCGGCGATGTGGTCCTTCTCGAGCGTGGTCATCATCAGCTCGGACCAGCCGAACTTCTCGCGGATGCGCTCCGCGGACCACCCGATGGCCTTGAGCAGGACGGTGACGGCCTGCCGGCGCTTGCGGTCGATGCGAACGCCGACCGTGTCGCGCTTGTCGATGTCGAACTCCAGCCAGGCACCCCGGCTCGGGATGACCTTGACGCTGGAGAGGTCGCGGTCGGAGGTCTTGTCCGGCTGCTTGTCGAAGTAGACGCCCGGCGAGCGGACGAGCTGGCTGACCACGACGCGCTCGGTGCCGTTGATGATGAAGGTGCCCTTCGGCGTCATCATCGGGAAGTCACCCATGAACACCGTCTGGCTCTTGATCTCGCCAGTGGTGTTGTTGGTGAACTCCGCGGTCACGAACAGCGGCGCGCAGTAGGTCAGGTCCTTCTCCTTGCACTCCTCGATCGAGGCCTTGACCTCGTCGAAGCGCGGAGCCGAGAAGGAGAGCGACATGGTGCCGGAGAAGTCCTCAATGGGACTGATCTCGTCGAGGATCTCCGCGAGACCCGAGCGTGCGTGCGGGTCGTCCGCCGACCGGCCCTGCCAAGCCTCGTTGCCGACGAGCCAGTCGAAGGACTCGTTCTGAATGGCGAGGAGGTTGGGGACCTCGAGGTGTTCGGTGATCCGACCGAAAGAAACTCGGCGGGGCGCGAATGCGCTCGACGTACGACTGGTCTTCGCAGGGCGGGAAGCTGCCAAGATGCGTCCTTCCGAGGACCGGTGCTGCAGAACGGCTGGTACGCGTGCACTCCAATGACCCCACCAGAAATATCCACAATCGGACATTTCCGAGCAGGGGTCAAGTCGGAAGGCAGCGCAAACTAGCAGTGTAGCCGAGAGGCTAACCGCTGTCCAGCCCAACCCGCAGGTCGTCGCGGAACAAGCCCTGGGACCTCGGAAAACCGGGTCGACCGGGCCGCTCGGAACGCGACGCTCCTGCCGGTCCGCTCGGGTGCCGCGGCGGTGGTGCTGCCGTTGCCTTTACCCGAGAGGCGGCCGTTGCAAGCGCGGAAGGTCTTGCTGATGTTCAGCGTGCCTGGCAGGCCCGTGCCGCGTCAAGGGCCGGTTACCGCTCGGGGTGTCTTTCCCACCGACGGGCTACCGACAGACGTCGCTGACCGGCCGATGAGAGGACGCTGTACGCCCTGCTCACGCCGTCCGCCGGCGGGTGGCACCAACACGGCGGGCGGCGACCCGGTCCCCCGGATCACCGCCCGCCGCGACGCGGTGTGCCCCGGCTCACGTGAGCCGGACGCGCGTCAGGTGGAGCAAGGTCACTTCATGGTGACCTTGGCGCCCTCACCCTCGAGCTTGGCCTTGGCCTTCTCGGCGGTCTCCTTGTTGACCTTCTCCAGGACGGCCTTCGGCGCGGCCTCGACCAGGTCCTTGGCCTCCTTGAGGCCCAGGCCGGTCAGCTCACGCACGACCTTGATGACCTGGATCTTCTTGCCACCGTCGGCGTCGAGGACGACGTCGAACTCGTCCTTCTCCGGCTCGGCCTCGGCGGCCGGGGCACCCGGGCCGGCCGGGCCGGCGACGGCGACCGGAGCGGCGGCGGTGACCTCGAAGGTCTCCTCGAACTGCTTCACGAACTCAGAGAGCTCGATCAGCGTCATCTCCTTGAACGCGTCGAGCAGCTCGTCGGTGCTGAGCTTCGCCATGTCTGGCGTCCTTTCTCGCAATGAAAACTAAGAACGTGGTGCGCCGGGAGGGCCTCAGGCCGCCTCGGCGCCCTCCTGCTCGCGCTTCTTGTCCGCCAGGGCGGCCGCCGCGCGGGCGGCCTTGGAGAGCGGCGCCTGGAACAGGGCCGCGGCCTTGCTCAGGTTGCCCTTCATCGCGCCGGCCAGCTTGGCCAGCAGCACCTCGCGGGACTCCAGGTCGGCGAGCTTCGTGACCTCGGCCGCGGAAATGGCCTTGCCCTCGAAGACACCGCCCTTGATGACGAGCTTCGGGTTGGCCTTCGCGAAGTCGCGAAGCCCCTTCGCCGCCTCGACGACGTCGCCCGAAACGAAAGTCAGCGCGGTAGGACCGGAGAACAGCTCGTCGAGGCCGGAGATGCCCGCATCGGTCGCGGCACGCTTCGCGAGCGTGTTCTTCGCGACCGTGTAGCTGGTCTCCTTGCCGAGCGAGCGCCGCAGCTGGGTGAGCTGCGAAACCG
The DNA here is from genome assembly GCF_023896895.1 of Micromonospora sp. CPM1. Classification (NCBI taxonomy): domain Bacteria; kingdom Bacillati; phylum Actinomycetota; class Actinomycetes; order Micromonosporales; family Micromonosporaceae; genus Micromonospora; species Micromonospora sp. CPM1. The sequence continues at coordinate 94,234 of NZ_JAMHIU010000008.1, read as the reverse complement.
TGAGCCCGCGGTACTCGGTCAGCACGGTCGCTCCCGCGTTGCGGAAGCTCTCGGTCAGCTCGGCGACGGCCGTGGCCTTGTCGGCCCGGATCGGCTTGTCCGCCATGTCCCTCCTCTCTCGTTACTCGGAGCTGGTACGCCGGCGGCGAGCCGAGGCTCGACGACGGCGGCGGAGGCATCACGACAACGAAAAAGCCCCGGCGCAGGGCGCACGGGGCGAGGGCCGGGACACGGGCACAGTCGGCGGACCATGCGTGACACCGAGTTTCGCTTACCGCCCTGCGCGGGTCGCCCGTCGTCGCGGGACCTTCGACCGTGCCGGAGCACGGTGACCAGCGGTCTCTGGGTGGAACTACCGCACCAGGTTACGCGACGTGCGCCGCAGCACCAAATCGCCGGTTGTGCTCCCGGTCACCCGGGTTCACGCCCGGCTGCGCCGCGCCCAGGCGTAGCCGGTCAGCGCCACCGCCGTCCAGACCACCGCCCAGCCGGTGAGCAGCAGACCGGCCCCGGCCGCGACCGGCCCGGTGAGCGCCCGCGCGGTCGCCATGACCGGCGGGACCACCCACGGCGCGACCGAGCCGGAGAGCCCGAGCACCACGACCCCGACCGCGCCGGTCACCAGCACCGCCACCCCGTAGCCGGCGCTGCGGGTCACGGCCCGGCTCGCCAGCGCGCCCAGCGCCACCGCCGCGGGCAGGGCCAGCAGGTGGGCCCAGAGCCCGAGCGCCACCCCTACCAGCACCGGCCGCTCCCCCGGCCCGACTGTCGCGGTGACCCCGCCGAGCGGCCACGGCAGCGCCAGCGCGACGAGCACCACGGCGAGCCCGGCCACCAGCGCCGCGAGCAGCCCGGCCGCCCGTTCCCGGGCCGGCCCGACCACCACCCGGGCCATCCGGCGCTGCACGTCCGGTTCCACGTCCAGCAGGATCTTGGTCTGCCAGGCCAGCACCGGGAACAGCACCACGGCGGAGACGCCGTAGGCCTCCGCCGGCCGGGCCCGGCCACCGCCGTAGAGGACGCCGAGGACGAGCAGGCCGGCCAGCACCGGCGCCAGCGCCCGTCCGGTACGCAGGAAGCCGGTCAGCCGCAGGCGGACCAGCGCGATCACCGGGCCACCTCCGGCGCCGGCCCGGGTCGGCCGGAGTCCCCGGCCCCGGCGCCGGCCTGGTCCGGGAAACCAGCGGCGGACGCGCCGCCCGACCCGCCGGCGGAGGCCGGCACCGGGTGCGTGGCCGGGGGCGGGACGGTGTGTTCGCGTACCCGAAGGATCTGGTGGCCGTCGGCGCGCAGGCGGGCGACGGCGGCGGCCAGCCCGGCGGCCGGCACCGCCAGCTCGACCACGGCGACGGCCGCGCCGCCCGACGACGCCTCCTCGGTCACCGTGCCGTCGGTGACCGACAGGTGCCGGGCGCCGGGGAGCCGGACCGTCTCGCCCCGGTGGTCGCTGACCAGCACCGTGCCGCCGCCGGCCAGCACCTCGCCGATGATCTCGGGGACCGACTCGCGGGCGGTGGCGTCCAGCCCCTCCCACGGCTCGTCGAGCACCAGCAGGCCGGGCGGGCGCAGCAGCGCCTGCGCCAGGCCGACCTTCTGCGCGGTGCCCTTGGACAGCCGCGGCAGGCGGACGTCGTGGAAGCGGGTCAGGCCCAGCCGCTCCACCCAGTGGCGCACCGCCCGGTCGGCGGCGGGGCCGGGCAGGCCGGCGACGCGGCCCATGGTGGACAGGTAGGCCCCGACGGTGAACGGCTGGTCGGCGGGGAAGCGCTCCGGCACCCAGCCGACGACCGGCGGCCGGTCGGCCACCCGCCCCCGGCTCGGGCGCAGCACCCCGGCGGCGAGCTGGAGCAGAGTGGACTTGCCGGCGCCGTTGCGGCCGAGCACGACCGCGACCTCACCGGGACCGATCGTGACGTCGACCTGTCGCAGCACCCACGGGCCCTGCCTGTGGTAGCGGAGCCAGACGCCGTCGAGCCGCATGCGCCCGAGCGTGCCACACCGGACGAACGAACGGGGCCCCGCCACGACGTGGTGGCGGGGCCCCGTTCGGGAGTACGCGTGCTCAGCCCTCGGCCGAGCCCTCCTGGAAGTTCTTCACGACCTTCGGGTCGACCGGGACGCCCGGGCCCATGGTGGTGGTGAGGGTGACCTTCTTGAGGTACGTGCCCTTGGCCGCGGACGGCTTGGCCCGCAGCACCTCGTCCAGCACCGCGGCGTAGTTGTCCACCAGCTGGTTCTCCGAGAAGGAGGCCTTGCCGATGATCAGGTGCAGGTTGGAGTGCTTGTCCACCCGGAAGGTGATCTTACCGCCCTTGATGTCCGAGACGGCCTTGGTGACGTCCATGGTCACGGTGCCGGTCTTCGGGTTCGGCATCAGACCGCGCGGGCCCAGGATCCGCGCGATCCGGCCGATCTTGGCCATCTGGTCGGGCGTGGCGATCGCCGCGTCGAAGTCCAGCCAACCGCCCTGGATACGGGCGACCAGCTCGTCGGTGCCCACCTCGTCCGCACCCGCGGCGACGGCCTCCTCGGCCTTCGCGCCGGCGGCGAAGACGATCACGCGGGCGGTCTTACCGGTGCCGTGCGGCAGGTTGACCGTGCCGCGGACCATCTGGTCCGCCTTGCGGGGGTCGACGCCGAGGCGCATCGCGACCTCGACCGTGGCGTCGAACTTGACGTTGGTGGTCTCCTTGGCCAGCTTGACGGCCTCGACCGGGGTGTAGAGCTTCGACCGGTCGATGACGTCCGCGGCCTTGCGGTAGCTCTTGCTGCGCTGCATTTCTGGTGACTCCTGTGGTCTCTGGCGGGCGCGCGTCACTCGCGGCCCTCCCACGAACAGATCGGGTGGAGCGGGTACCGAGGTCAGTCGGCGACGGTCAGGCCCATCGACCGGGCGGTGCCGGCGATGATCTTCTCGGCCTGGTCGATGTCGTTGGCGTTGAGGTCCGCCATCTTCTTCTCGGCGATCTCACGCAGCTGGGCGCGGGTGACCGAGCCGACCTTCTCCTTGTGCGGGACGCCCGAGCCCTTCGGCACGCCGGCGGCCTTGATCAGCAGCCGGGCCGCGGGCGGGGTCTTCAGCACGAAGGTGAACGTGCGGTCCTCGTAGACGCTGATCTCGGCGGGGACGATGTCGCCCCGCTGGGACTCGGTCTGCGCGTTGTAGGACTTGCAGAACTCCATGATGTTCACGCCGTGCTGGCCGAGCGCGGGGCCGACCGGCGGCGCCGGGGTGGCCTGGCCCGCCGGCAGCTGAAGCGTGAACGTCTTGACGAGCTTCTTCTTCGGAGGCATGTCTCTTCCTGGGGCTTGGAACTGGGATTCTCGCCGGTCCGCGGGCGCGCACGGTCAGCACGGTGCGGACAGCCGACGTTCTAGGGTAGCGCAGCCGTCGGCCACCCTCCGCGCCGAGGTCGGCGGATGGCGAAACGGCGCACCGGCGGCCACCCCGGAAGGGGCGGGCCGCCGGTGCCGACGTACGTCAGATCTTGGCGACCTGGTTGAAGTTCAGCTCGACCGGGGTCTCCCGGCCGAAGATCGACACCAGCACCTTGAGCTTCTGCTGATCGGCGTTGATCTCGCTGATCGTCGCCGGCAGCGACGCGAACGCGCCGTCGGTGACGGTGACCGAGTCGCCGACCTCGAAGTCGAGGACCTTGACCTCGGGCTTGGCCTTCTTCTGCTCGGTCTCGACCGCCGGTGCCAGCCACTTGAGCACCTCGTCGAGGCTGAGCGGCGCCGGCCGGTCGGCCCGGTCGGTCGCGCCGACGAAGCCGGTGACCCCCGGGGTGTTCCGGACGCAGGAGTAGGACTCGGCGGTCAGCTCCATCCGGACCAGGATGTAGCCCGGGAAGACCTTCGCCTGGACCTGCGACCGCTTGCCGTTCTTGACCTCGACCTCTTCCCGGGTCGGCACCTCGACCTGGTAGATGAAGTCCTCCATGTCGAGGGAGGTGATCCGGGTCTCGAGGTTGGTCTTGACCTTGTTCTCGTAGCCGGCGTACGAGTGCACCACGTACCAGTCGCCGGGCGCGTAGCGCAGCTTCTGGCGCAGCTCGGCGACCGGGTCGAAGTCCTCGTCCGGGGCCGGCTCGGTGGTCGGGAACTCCGGCTCGCTGGCGGCCTCGACCGACTCGTTGTTGGCCGCCGTCGCCACCGTGGACTGCTCGTCCGGGGTTCCGGCGGTCTCGTCGTACTCAGGCACGCTCGCTCACTTCCGTCAGTATCGCTGTCCGCAGGTCAGCTGGACTCGCCGAAGACCCACAGCACCGCCTTGGCGAAGCCGTAGTCCAGGCCGGCCACGATCGCCAGCATCACCGCGACGAAGGTGACCACCACGGCCGTGTAGGTCAGCAACTCCTTGCGGGTCGGCCAGATGACCTTACGCAGCTCGGCCACGACCTCGCGGAAGAACCGCGCGATGCGGGCGAACAGCCCGATCCGCTCGGTGTCCTTGCGGGTCTTCCGGCCCTCGGCCGGCTCGGCCTGCGCCCGCTTACGGGTCGCGGTGCCACCCCGGGAGACCGGCTCGTCCGCGTCGGTGGCGTCGTCGTCGGCCACGTCGTCGACGGTCGCGTCGTCGTTCAGACGCTCGTCGCCGTCGTCCTCGCCGCGGCGCTTGCTCTCGGCCACTTCGCCCTCCGTGCGGGATATGGGGTCGCACGCCGGGCGGCGTGCGCGGCGTGTTGGTCACGCCGGCCGGACCAACCGTCCCGCGACGGGCCGCGGCCGGCGGACCGGCCGGGAGGGCCCGAACGCCTCGGAACCACCCCACCGGTGCCACCACCACGGGCCGGACGCCACCGGTGAGGGCGGCGCGACCCACGGAACGGTCAGGCCTGAGGCGCAGGGGTGACAGGACTTGAACCTGCAGCCTGCGGTTTTGGAGACCGCTGCTCTGCCAATTGAGCTACACCCCTGTGCGGCAACTCACCTCCGCCCGGACACGTTGTGCCGAGCGGGGGTCACTTGCCCCACGGCGGACCAGTGTACGGGTAGTCGTGCGACTTTCCCAACCGGTCTGCCCCTCGCGCGTCGGGCGGACCCTCAGCGCGTCGTGCGGATCAGTGCCCGAGCCTGCGACAGCACCTTCTCACCCTGGCAGGTGGCGGTGATGTCGAGCCTGGTCAGGCCCTCTTCGGTGACCTCCTTGACGACCGCTGACACCTCGATCTCGGTGCCCTCGTCGGTGTCCGGGACGACCACCGGGCGGGTGAACCGGACGCCGAAGTCGACCACCGCGTCCGGCGCGCCGGCCCAGCCGGCCACCGCCCGGCCGACCAGGGCCATGGTGAACATGCCGTGGGCGATGACGCCCGGCAGCCCGACGCCGGTGGCGGTGCGGTCGCTCCAGTGGATCGGGTTGAAGTCGCCCGAGGCGCCCGCGTAGCGGACCAGGTCCGCGCGGGTCACCCGGTACGTCTGGGTGGGCAGCTCCATGTCCTCAGGCCTCCCCGCGTACGACGATCTTGGACCAGACGGCGACCACCGGCTCACCGTCCACCGTGCTCACGTCCGTGCGGGTGGTCAGGAAGCCGTGCCCGCCCCGGCTGGTGACCTCCTCGATGGTGCTCACGCACACCAGCTCGTCCCCGGCCACCACCGGCCGGGTGTACGCGAACCGCTGGTCGCCGTGCACCACACGGCTGTAGTCGACGCCGAGCGCCGGGTCCTCGACGATCTGCCGGCTCGCCGCCATGGTGACGACCACCGGGAAGGTCGGCGGGGCCACCACGTCGGCGTGGCCGAGCGACCGGGCGGCCTCCGGATCGTGGTGGGCCGGGTCGGTCGCGCCGACTGCGGCGGCGAACTCACGGATCTTTTCTCGGCCCACCTGATAGGGGGCGGTCGGCGGGTACGTCCGGCCGACGAAGGACGGGTCCAGGGACATGCCGCCGAACCTACACGGAAAACACGAACGCCGATCCGCCCGGTCGGGCGACCCGGAGGCCACCCGTCAGGGCGAATCGGCGTTCGAGAAAGCTGCTGCGAGCCGGCTGCGCCGGCCGCGATCAGCGGGTCTCGCGGTGGACGGTGTGCTTGCCGTCCCGGGGGCAGAACTTCTTCAGCTCGATGCGGTCCGGGTCGTTACGGCGGTTCTTGCGCGTGATGTAGTTGCGCTCCTTGCACTCCACACACGCCAAAGTGATCTTCGGCCGAACATCGGTCGCCTTCGCCACGGCGGAGTGCCTTCCTCGCTCACGGAACAACTACAGCGCGTCAGCCTACGCGCTGACGACGCGGACATGCAAAGTGGGCGCCTGTGGCGCCCGTCCCACCGACCACCGGGCTGGGCCCGGAGGACGAGAGTAGCGGTGGCCGGACTTGAACCGGCGACACAGCGATTATGAGCCGCTTGCTCTGCCATCTGAGCTACACCGCCGTGGCGGGTCCAGCCGGACCCTCTGAGCCCCCTTACGGAATCGAACCGTAGACCTTCTCCTTACCATGGAGACGCTCTGCCGACTGAGCTAAGGGGGCCTGCTCGATCACCCCGGGGGGTGTCGCGCAGAGGAAACAGTACACGACCGCGTCGCGCAGGTGAAATCGGATCCCCCAGGTGCGTGTCCGCCCTGGTCAGGGCACCACTCGCAGGCGCGGCAGCTCCCCCGCGACCACCGTCTCCGGGTCGACCTGGGCGCCGAACCAGGCCTCCAGCCGCTCGTACGGCAGAGGGCGGCTGAACAGGAAACCCTGGCCGATCTCGCAGCCGATGTCCTGGAGCAGCTCCAGCGTCAGCTCGCTCTCCACGCCCTCGGCGACCACCGCCAGGCCGAACTGCTGGGACAGCGTCACCACCGCGTTGACGATCGCCAGGTCGCCTGGATCGGTGGCCATGCCCTGCACGAACGACCGGTCCACCTTCACCTCGTGCACCGGCAGCCGGCGCAGCTGCGCCAGCGACGAGTTACCGGTGCCGAAGTCGTCGACCGAGAGGCGGACACCGAGGTCACGCAGGCTGCGCAGAGTCGGTATGGGACGTTCGGTGCCGTCCAGGACACCCGCCTCGGTGACCTCCAGCGTCAGCCGCTGCGGCGGTACGCCGTACTCGGCCAGCAGATCGCGTACGAGCGCCGGGAAGTGCTGGTCGGTGAGCGTACGCGCGGCGAGGTTGACCGCGACGGACAGCGGCTGTTCGCCGTGGCTCCAGTCGCGGCTGCGCCGCAGGCTCTCCCGGAGCACGAACTCGGTGAGCCGGCCGAGCTGGCCGGTGTGCTCGGCCACCGCCACGAAGTCGTCCGGGGCGACGCTGCCGTGCGCCGGATGCTCCCACCGGGCCAGGCACTCCACGCCCACCAGGCGGCGGTCCCGCAGCGTGACCTTGGGCTGGAAGTAGACCTCCAGCTCGCCCTCGTCCAGCGCCCGTTGCAGGTCGCCGGCGAGACCGAGCCGGCGCAGCGACCGGGACTCCAGCGCCGGGCTGTAGAGCTGCACGCTGCCCGGTACCGACTTGGCCGCGGTGGCCGCCAGGTCGACGCGTTGCAGCAACGCCACCGCGTCGCTGCCGTGGTCCGGGTGGACGGCCACCCCGACGACCGTGTCCACGTCCAGGGTGAGCGCGTCGAAGACCATCTCGTCGCGGATCTGCTCCCGCAGCTGGGCCGCCAGCTCCAGGGCCGCCTCGGTGCTCTCCAGCCGGAGCGTCACCAGGAACTCGTCCCCACCGGCCCGGCCGACGAGCGCCGAAGAGGGCGCGCAGGAGCGCAGCCGCTCGGCCACCTCCATGAGCACCTTGTCGCCGGCGGCGTGGCCCAGCGACTCGTTCACCTGGCGCAACCGGTCCACGTCGAAGAGCAGCAGCGCCACCACCTCGCCCGGGGCACGGATCTTGACCGCCTCCGCCACCGACGAGGTGAGACGCCGCCGGTTCGGCAGCCCGGTGAGCGCGTCGTGGTCGGCGTCGTGCCGCAGCCGGTCGACCAGGCGGGAGTTCTCCAGCGCCACCGCGGCGTGCGCGGCGACCGTCTCGAAGACGGGGATGTCGCCGGGGGCGAAGTGGCCGATGTCGCTGAGCCGGTTGGTCACCTCCAGCGTGCCGATCACGGCCTGGCCGGACCGCAGCGGCACCACGATGGCGTCCTTGACCCGCTCCTCCCCCGCGGCCTGCCGCAACGCCGGATCTCCGCCGAGCCAGCGGCCGATCGAGAGGGTACGACCCTTCTTGTGCACCTGCTGGCGCAGGCTCGCCGGGGTGGGCGCCAGGTCCAGCAGGCCGGGCGTGTCCACCCGGGCGGTGAGCAGCACCTCGGGATGCCGCCCCTGGGCGGGCAGCCAGAGCGTCGCGTACTCGGCCTGCATCAGCGCGCGCACCCGGTCGAGCAGGATGTCGGCGAGCGACCGCTCGGTGCCGGAGGCGAGAAGACGGGTGAGCTCGTACATCCCGGCCAGCGTCCGGTGCTGCCGGAAGAACTGGGAGTAGGAGCGGTAGACCAGGACCAGACCGCTGAAGAGGGCGGCGAGCAGCAACGCCGACCACCACGTCGTCTTCAGGGCGATCAGGACGAGCAGGCCGATCGCCACGTTGATGGCGGCGGTGAGCAGAGCCGTCGGCATGCTGCGCAGCGCGTCCCGCCCGGCCTGCCAGCCCTGGAGCAGCACGTGCACACCGACCACGCTCACGAGGCTGACCAGCGTGACCACGCAGACGGCGAGGAACAGGGAACCCCACGTCCCCGGTCCGACACCGCGCAGCGGCGGCAGCGCCAGGAGTACGAGGCTGGCCAGCGAGGTGGCGGCGGCGGCCTTGGCGACGTTGAACCAGAGCTTCGCCGCACCGAAGCGGTGCGAGGCGCTCCAGATCAGCACCGAGAGCGTGTAGATCAGTACGACACTCAACGGGGGCAGGAAGTAGAGCGCCACGATGAGGGGCACCTCGGTGAGCGTCACGCCCACCGACTGGCGCCGGACGTACACGTTCAGCACCGCGAAGCTGATCCCCGCCATGACGACGAAGAACACGAAGGCGAGCGGCCACTTGCCGAACGGGTGGTCCGCCACCAGGGCGATGCACGTGCTGAAGACCACCGCCAGCAGAGCCAGAGGGGCAGTGACGAGCCAGGCACGTTCCGTCGACCTTCGAGGTCGGCCCTGGCCTACCATGCCCCTCCTACCCGAGACGTCGCCTGCCGGCTAGCAGGCGACTCGATGATTCAGCGCGGGGTGTCCATCGTCCAGACGATGTCGGCGAGTTGCACGGCACCGGTACCGGGGAGGATGCCGAAGGCGCCTGCGACGGCGGCGAGCACGAGGAGCGAGCCAAGCAGCCGGCCCAGCGTTCGACCAGACATGATTGCTCCTGTCGGGAGATTGCCACAGGGATGGTGAAGGTTTCCCGATCGTGCCACAAGCCTGAGGGGCAGAAAAGCGGAGAGGGCCCGCCCAGCCCGAGTAGCTGTCAGGTTCCGCCGTTCGGCCCGGCCGAGCACGACACGCAGCCAGGTCATGGGGGTGAAGGGACGTCGGCCGCTTCGTCCATTGCGGATTCCCACCTTCACCCACGAAGGGGATCAAGTCACGCGAAACCCCACACCACCAACCCTGGGTCGCCCGGCCGGCTCGACCTGGCCGATCCGTCCGGTGGGTTGCCACCGGACCCGCGGGCATTGACCACCATACCTGCCCCTGTCATGAACGCCAGAGGATGATTCCCTCATTCACGCCGGAACCGCTCAGTGGCCCACCAGGGGCCTCCAGCACCTTCGGCGTACGTCACCTGAGCATGTCCGCCACGCCGGTGTCCGGGTCGACCGCCACGCTGAGCTTGAAGTGTCCCCGGGCTCGGGCCTCGCCACGGGGGACGAAGTCGACGACCAGCAAGCGTTCGGTTCCGCGGAGTCCTCGCACCTGCGCTTCGTACGGCTCGGAGATCTGCCAGTCGTCGAGCCGGAACCCGCCGCGGGGCTTGCCGGCGCGCATCCGCCTGGTGAAATCGGCGGTCGCCAGCACCCGAACCTCGTCCTGATCCACGACCCAGTATCGATCTACCGGCCCGTCCGCCGGAGGACGCGGCCCGGCGGACCGGTCGCGCGGCTACTGGCCGAAGGTGTACCGCAGATTCGCGTTGATCAGCTCGTTCAGCCGCTTACGCAGATGCCCGAGCAGCGAGGGGTCGGGTAGAGGCTCAGCGAGCAGCAGCGTCCACCGAAGCAGGGTGCCTTGATGCCCGTCGGACGCGAGGTCGAAGCGCACCTGCGCGTCGGGTCGCTTCGACCACAGCGATGACCAGACGACCAGGTTCGGGCGTTCGCGGTGCAGGATCTGCGGTCGCTGTTCGTCGTCGAGCAACCGCAGCCACGGGCGTGCCGGGTCGCGGTCGGGCTCGGTCAGCGCCTCGAAGACGACGGCCGGCGGAGGCGCTTGACCGCGCATGCGGCTGCCCGCTCCGATCATGGCTCAGCTCAACGGCGCAGCCGACAGGGCTGACGAGTGCTCCACGTCTTGAACGAGAATGGCCCCGGAGCGTGCTCTCGCAGCTCACGGGGCCGTTCTTGCACCTGGTGGCGGGTAGAGGATTCGAACCTCTGTAGCTTTCGCGACGGATTTACAGTTTGGCCCGTTCTTAAGGTCATCGATGGAAGTCCGACCAGTTCAGGGCCGCTTTGATCTTCCGCTGGCCGGTCCAGACTCCCCCCCGTGCCCGTTGCGTGCCCTTTGTTGTTGATCTCCGGTCCTGCGTGCCCGATCCAAGAAGGCAGCTACTTCGGCGTCCCGACCGTCAACCGCACGGGCGTAGTGCCGGGTCGTGACGCTCGCGTTGGAGTGGCAACTCGTCGCGCGGATGCCGCTCGGCTAACCCTTGCGGTCTTGTCTAGTCCCACCACATGCATGACAGATCCGTCCCAGCACATGCTTGTCGGATGGCCTAGTGCCGACCGGCAGAATCTTCGTGGTCAGTCTCCGTTGAACAGGAGCTGTCGGTGGTGGGGGCGTCGAGGCGCGATCTCTAGGAGCGATGCGAGCTGAAGTATCGCCTGGCCGGCTGCTCGCACTCTTTCATCCTTGGATCGCTCGATGATCGACTGAAGTTCGATTGCCAGCCTGGCCGCCTGGCGGCTGTTGAACCAGGTGTCGTCGTAGGGATCGACACCGGAGAGCAACGGGTAACGGGACGGCTCCGATGCAGCCAAGGAGCAGAGAGACGCGATGCCCGCAGCGTCCGTAAGTTGCTCTACGACGACACCGCTGTACTCCCGGACCTGCACACTCATTCCCACGGCCTCATCGTGCCGGACCGGGCGATCGCGGGGTGAGCCTGGTCCTCACCGAAAGCGCCCCGATCATGTCAAGCATCTGGTGGGACGCCAGTGTCAAGCATGTCCCGTGACGGGACATGACGTAAGCCCGGGACACTGCCGAATTCCGCTCTATCAGATCAAGGCGGCCCGCAAGCGGGCCGCGCCGGCCCGGCCCCGGCCTGCTGGCGACCTCCGGCCGACATCGGCCGGGCCGGCCGGCCATGCTGGCGGACGACAAGACCTTTGGAGACCTCGGGGCTCCGCCCCGAACCCCGGCCCTCCTCAGAGATCAGCGGACGGATCCCCTCGCCGGGCACCACAAGGGCTACCAGCCTCCCCGGACGGGGAGGCTGGACGGTCTACGACTGCCCGACGAGGAGATCCTGGATCAGTCAGTCGTAGGTCAAAACACCTGTTGACTTGCGAAGTAGAGAAAAGGCCGCTTCCTGAGTAAGGGACCCGCAGCGCACCGCTTCCCGAATGCGGAAGAGATCTGCAGTATCAATCACTAGCCCACCGGCGCGTGCGAAGTCCCGCACGTCTCCTGGGTTGGAGGAGAGCGGGCGAGGCCGACGAGCGGGGTTAGATCCGGCCTGTTGGTTCACCACATACCACTGCGCATCCGGAACCCGGCCCTCTGCCGCCGCGTACCGCATCGCGGCTCGGCCGATCTGAAGCAGATCACTCGTCTTCGCGGTACGCCGGCCGGCATAGCCCTTCACCTCAGCCAGGGCAACCCAATCCCCCGTGGTGACTCGCAAGTCTTCGAGCTTCTCGGAAGCGTTTGCCGGCAGAGAATCTGAGTCGATGACCTCGAATCCGAGCTCCTCAAAGGCTGCCTTGACCTCAGCAACCAGCTCGTCGCCCTGAGCGGTCAGCAGACGCCGCTCGGCCGCGTCAGCGGCAGCGCGAGCTGCCTCCCGCACGGCGACCAGCCGAGACCGGCTGGCGGCGAGCTCGTTTAGCACTTCTGCCTCATGCCGCAACTGGTCCTCTAGGGCCAGCTGTGCAGCAATCTCAGCAGTAGTTCGCCATGGGTCTTCATCGGACCAGTCCGGCCCAGAGGGAAAACGGGTGGGGTCTTCCCGACGCCACTGGGCGAACGCAGCAGCTACCCACTCCCCGCGATCCGGTACGTCGCCCGGCAACCACCACCAAGGGACGCCCTGGGGCCGAGCCCAAATTCCGGCGCAGGGAAAGCCGTCCTTCTCGCGAACAAAGGCTTCAATGCCCTCGTCATCCTCGCTCCAAGGCGCCGGCCTACCACTTGGCGTGTACCTGGCTACCAACGCCCGGGGTGTCTTGACCTGAAGAAAAGGCGCTAACGATCGCCGGGCCAGCTCAGACGCCTCGACCGGCACCCCAGGATCCGGACCCAACAGGCGTCCGGCGACACCCACTCCGGTCTTGGCCTGATAAAAGCTGAGGTCTTCGCCCTGCTCGTTACCATGCGTCCCTGCTCCGCCGAACTGAAGCACACGCAGGTGACCAGCTACAGACGGACCGAGCCCGATTACGACAAAGGCGTCATAGTCTGACTGCCGAACCTGACTGTTGATACTCCTTTTCCTGTCCAGGTATGTGACCTTGCCGGCCTCACGACCCACCGCCTGGCCCAGTTCGTCGGCCTCATCGAACCCAAGCGCGAGGACCCAGGGTCTGGGCTCGTCACCGAACACCTCCGACATGCACGCCCTCCAGGCGTAGATCGGACCCAAACCGACCGCGCCGTCGTGCCCGTTGCGTGCCCGATCGGTCGGTCATCAAGGGACAGCCAAGGTCAACAGCAGCAGAAGCAGACAAGGCCCCCAACCTGGGTTTCCGCAGGTCAGAGGCCTTGCTGTTGCCTGGTGGCGGGTAGAGGATTCGAACCTCTGTAGCTTTCGCGACGGATTTACAGTCCGCTCCCATTGGCCGCTCGGGCAACCCGCCAGGGCACACCACCGCGTCGCAACGCGGCAGCGGAAGCAAGGATAGCGGTTGTCCCCGGCACTGCCGCAACCGGGTACCGTCAGGAGGTCCCACGCTGGTCAGCGCGGGACGGACCAGGACAGACCGCCGGACAGCAGGAGCATGAGCATGGCAGCGAACCCGTCGTTCGACATCGTGAGCAAGGTCGACCGGCAGGAGGTCGACAACGCCGTCCGCCAGTCGGAGAAGGAGCTCGCGACGCGGTTCGACTTCCGCGGCACCGGCGCGGAGATCTCCTGGTCGGGCGAGGAGGCGATCAGCCTCCAGGCGGAGACCGAGGAGCGGGTCCGAGCCGCGCTGGACGTCTTCAAGGAGAAGCTGGTCAAGCGGAACATCTCGCTGAAGTCGCTCGACGCTGGCGAGCCCCGGCAGTCGGGCAAGATCTTCAAGATCGACGCCAAGGTGGTTCAGGGCATCGACTCGGACAAGGCGAAGGCGATCAGCAAGAAGATCCGCGACGAGGGCCCGAAGGGCGTGCAGGCGCAGATCCAGGGCGACCAGCTCCGCGTCACCGGTAAGAAGAAGGACGACCTCCAGGCCGTCATCGCTCTGCTCAAGGGCGAGGACTTCGGGCTGGCGCTCCAGTTCACCAACTACAGGTAAGGCTCGACCGCCCAGACAGGTCAGGGCATCTGGCCTCGCGGGTCTCGTCGCCACTGGTCGTCGTTCGTCACTACTGTGTGGCGACCGACGGCCTGGCGACGGCCTGGCACCACCCGGCCAGACTGCTAGATGAGCGAGCCCGCTGGCGGTGCCGTTCGGCCGGCCGGGACCCGAGGCGGCGATGTTCTTGACTCTCGACCCGGTCGAGGGCCGACCCTTCCCGGATGACGCCTCAAGAGCCCGCCCAGCAATCAGTCCCTCTCGCGATCGACCTGGAGATGCTGCGGCCGGTACTGCGCAGCGGCTGGGGAGCGGACACCTGCGATCCACACGATGTGCAGGATTGGCACGCCGGCAACCCGGCCCGCGGTCAATGCGGAGTGACCGCCTTGATCATCCAGGACCTGCTCGGCGGAGAGCTGATCCTGGGCGAGGTCCTCTCCGGAGACGCCAAGATCGGTTACCACTACTGGAATCGATTGGCCGACGGTCGCGAGGTCGACCTGACAGCTGACCAGTTCCAGCCGCCGGAAGTCGTCGTCGGGGGTCAGGTCCAGCAACGTCCGCCGGGCCCACCTCGGCGATGCCGCCGGCAGTACGAGATCCTGCGGCACCGCGTCTTCGCAGCCCTCTACGGCGGCGAATCAACGCGACCCGCTCAGCCGTGACGGCGACGTCGGCAAAGACCGCGGTCCAGCCACGGCCGGCGGGCCGCAACGCCACGGCCGTCTTCTGCCGTCAGGCAACTTCCTTGGGGTACGGGCCGGGCGTGCGGTCGGGTGGGAGCCATGACGCTCGCGATGCTCCTCCCTTACCGCCCGGTGCTCGGCCAACCGGTACTGCGCCGGCTGCTGCCCGGGCTCGCGACCTCCGCACTCGGTGACGGGCTCGCCCTTGTCGCGGTGACCTGGCTTGCTCTGCAACTCGCACCCGACGGGCAGCGCGGCACCTGGACCGCGTTCGCGGTGGCGGCGTACACGCTCCCGGGTGCGGCCGGCACGGTGCTGCTCGGCCGGTGGCTGGGGGGACGGAGCGGGGCGCAGCTCGCCGGCTGGGACGCGACAGTGCGGGCCGCCGCCCTGGGCGCGATTCCGGTCGCCCACCTCGCCGGGGTGCTGGACGTCGGTCTGTACGTCGCCCTGCTCGCGGTGTCCTCGCTGCTGCACCCGTGGGGGTCGGCCGGCCGGTTCACGCTCGTGGCCGAGCTGCTGCCACAGCGGCACCACCTGGCCGCGAACGCGCTGCTCGGGGTCTTCGGCCAGGCCGCGACGATCGTCGGGCCGCCGCTGGCCGGCCTGCTCATCGCCTGGGTCGGCGCGGTGTGGGTGATCGCCGTCGACGCCGCCAGCTTCGCCGTGCTGGCCGTGAGCTACCGCCTGGTCGTCCGCGATCGAGAAGCCGCGGCCGTCCGTGACCGAGCCGCCCCGGCCGGGGCAGGGGCGTCGCGTACGTCGGGATTCCGGATCATCGCGCGGGACCGGTCGCTGCTCGGCCTGCTGTCGCTGTCCTTCGCGTTCTTCTTCCTCTTCGGACCGTTCTACGTGGCCATGCCGGTGCACGTCACCGACGACCTGCGCGCCTCCGCCGGGACGCTCGCGGCCTACTACACCGCGTTCGGCGTCGGCTCGCTGCTCGGCGGACTGCTCACCGGCCACCTGCGCGGATGGCCGCTGCGGACCACGCTCGCCGGCATCGTCGCGCTGTTCGGCGCCGCGCTGCTCCCGCTCGGCCTGGGCGCGCCGGTCGTCCTGTCGCTGCCCGCGTTCGCGCTCGCCGGCCTGGTCTGGGCGCCCTACCAGCCGACCGCGACCGCGCTGTTCCAGCGCCGCGCCGGCACCGTGGACCTCCCCCGCGTGCTGGCGGCCAACGGGGCGGTCACGGTGCTGGCGGTGCCGCTGGGCACGATGCTCGGCGGTCCGGCGACCGCACTGCTCGGGGCACGCCCCACGCTCCTGGCGTGCGCGGTGACGATCCTCGCGCTGGGTCTGGCCGCCGCGACGGCCGCCGCACGCCCGGGCCCCGCAGCGCGGAACACAGAGCGGACCGGGCCGGCGGGCCCGCACGACCCGCAGACGACAGGCCCGCACGACCAGCCCGGACCGCACGACCCGCCCGCTCGGGTGGACGTGCCGGATCGGGTACGACCCGGAGCGACCTGATCCGCCTGCAACCGCCGGAGCCGCATCGGGGTGTCGTGTGGTGAGAGCGGACACGGGAGGTGGGCATGGACGGCCCCGAGGACTTCGACGCCTTTTACACGGCGACCGCGCGGCGGGTCGTGCACCACGTCTACGCGCTCTGCGGCGACCTGGCCGAGGCCCAGGACGTGACGCAGGAGGCGTACGCGCGGGCCTGGCAGCGCTGGTCGACAGTCGGGGCGTACGAGGATCCGGAGGGCTGGGTCCGGACGGTGGCCTGGCGGCTGACCGCCAACCGGTGGCGCGGCCTGCGGCGCTGGTTCGCCGCGCGGGCCCGTCTGGGCCGGGAGGCTCCGGCGCCCGGACCCAATCCGGACCGGGTGGCGTTGCTCGCGGCGTTACGCCGGCTGCCCGAGGCGCAACGGCTGGTCGTCGTCCTGCACCACCTCCACGACCTGCCGGTGGCGGAGATCGCCCGGACCACCGGCATGCCCGAGGGGACTGTCAAGTCGTACCTGTCCCGGGGCCGTGCCGCGCTCGCCGTTCTACTGACCGACGACAAGGAGGAAGTCGATGTCGGCACGCATTGGTGAGGCTCTGCGGGAGTTGGAGCAGGACATGACCGGGCTGCGGCTCAGCCCGGCGGCCGAGGTGCGCGCACGGGGGCGCGCCAGGAGCCGGCGACGGGCCACGGTTCTGGCGGGGGTGGCCGCGGTGACTGTCACCGGTGGCGCCGCGACCATGGCGACGCTGTCCGGACCGGCGGCGCCGATGCCGTCCGCCGGCAGCGCGGCCACCCCGTCCGCCTCGGCGTCGGCCGCGTGTCGGGCCGACCCTCCGGTACGGCTGGACGTCGTCTTCCGGCCGGGTGCCGGCACGCCGCAGATCGGGGAGGTCGACTACCGGATCGGGCAGGCGCGCGGGGACACCGGGCTGCGCTGCCGCGGCACCACTGCCGCGGCCCGGCCGGACGGCGACGGCCGGGTCGTCCTGTCGGTGCTGCTGGCGCAGGGTGAGGACCCGGCGCCGATCCGGGCCGCGGTGGAGAAGCTGCCCGGCGTGGAGCGGGTGGTGACCGCGGGCGGGTGAGCGGTCAGGCGGCGAGCGACTGCTCGGCGCGTACCGCTGTGGCCTCGGCCCGGGCGATCGGGCCGCCGGGCAGCGCGGCGACCGCGGCCCCGACGGCGACCGCCACCCCGGCGAAGACGAACGCCCACGAGACGCCGCCGGCGTGGTCGATGATCAGGCCCGCGATCGAGCCGCCGGCGGCGCTCGCCGCGACCGACATGGTCACCACCCAGGTGTACGCCTCGTTCAGCATGCCGGCCGGGGTGATCCGCCCGACGAGCGTGTTCTCCAGGGTGAGCGCGGGGGCGATGGCCGCGCCGCCGAGCACCAGCGCGACGCCGAGCGCGGCCGGGCCGGGCATCACCGCGAAGACGGCGAAACTGGCCGCGACGGTGCCGAGCAGGAGAGCGAACTGGCGGGTCATGTTGGCGGCGGGTTTGCGTACGCCGAACCAGAAACCACCGATGGCGCTGCCGATGCCCCAGACGGCGAGCAGCACCCCGGCCAGGCTCTCCGGGTCGTCGGCGCCGGAGTTCCCGGCGAAGGCCGGGACGATGACGCCGGAGGCGCCGAACGCGATGCCGAGGCTCGCCACGCAGAGCAGCAGCGCGGGGAAGCCGCCGAGCCGCAGCGGGCCGAGGCCCCGGGCGTGGTGCTCACGCGCGTGCGGGCGCCAGCCGCGCATGACCCGGCCGAGCGCGACGGTGCCGGTGCCGACCAGGGTGACCACAGCGGCGCCGACGAGCGCCGCGGCGGCGTCGGCGAACAGCACGAAGCCCGCCACCAGCAGCGGGCCGATCACGAACACGACCTCGAACAGCGTGGTCTCGGCGGCGAGCGCGGTGTTGCGCAGGTGTGCCCGGCCGGTGGCGGGGGCGGTGAGGTCGTTCCAGGCGCCCCGGATCGCGGCGGTGAGCGGCGGGTACGTGGCTCCGGCGACACCCGCGCCCAGATAGATCAGCCCGAGGTTGCCGCTGTCGGAGCGGGTGGCCACGAGCAGCCCGATCAGGGCGAACGGGTGGGCGAGCGCGGTGACCAGCAGGACGCGGGCGGGACCGACCCGGTCGGCGATCCGGCCGGCGACCGGGCTGAGCGCGGCGCCGGAGAGCGCGTAGATGCCGCCGGCGACGGCGGCCAGGGAGTACCGGCCGGTGACCTGCTCGACGACGAGCAGCAGCGCCAGCGGGGTCATGCCGATCCCGAGCCGGCCGATGATGCCGAGGATCAGCAGCATCGGCGCGCCGGGGATCCGCCAGACGCCCTGGTACTGGCGCAGTGCGGCCACTGTGTGTACCTCCGGGAAGTAACGAGTGAGTCAGCCTCCGACCCTAACGCCCCTGCTGGCCGGGACGGTGGTCGAGTCGGTCACATCGGGCTCCCGGTGCGGGGCTGCCTTACCCGCCGTTAACGAGTAGGTTCGGTGATCGAACGGAGTCCATGCCTACGGCGGGTCGGCCGCCGCCGTGATCGGAGGTCGGATGAGCGGCATGGCTGTCGCGCCGCTGCGGGTCGAGATCTACTCCCTGTACGGCGACGCCCGGCCCGCCGAGCCCGCGTCCGCCACCCTCCGGGGTTCGCTGCCGGTCCGCGCGGTTCAGCAGTGCCCACCGGTGGCTGCCGGTTCCGGTCTCGGTTGGTACGTCTACCCGCCCGCCGACGTGGCGCTGCGCTGGGACGGCCACGACACCGAGTGGAGTCTCCTCCAGGAGAACGAGCCGGCCGGCTGGCGGTCGCTGGCCGGCGGGTACGACGGCACGCTGCCGCAGGCACCGGCGCAGCTCACGGACCTGCCGGAGCGGTTCCGGGACGGCCTGGACATCTTCGACCGCTACGGCGGCACCATGCCCTTCATCGACGCCGACCCGCGCGCCCCGCACACGATCGAGATGGTCACCGGGGTGGTGGCCCGCACCTCCCCCGGCTGGTGCCTGCTGGCGCGCGGGGTGCCGAACTGGCCGGCGCAGCGCGGGCTGCAGCTCTACGAGGGCGTGGTGGAGACCGACTGGTACACGTCGTTCCTGCCGACCATCCTGCGCCTGACCGAGCCGGGCCACGTGGTCCGGCTCTACCGGAACATCCCCCTGATGTGCCTCCAGCCGGTGCACCGGTCGACGCTCGCGGCGTCGCGGCAGGCCGAACTTGTCACCGGGCAGGGCATCGCGGAGTGGCCGGACGACCTGTGGGCGGACCTGGTGGCGCTGCGCCGCCGCCGGCAGGATCCGCAGATCCGCGGCAGCTACCGGCGGGAGCAGGTCCGCCGGCTACGTGAGCGGGCCGACTACGAGCCGGTCGGCGTCGAGGAAACGGACCCGTCGGATCGATGACCGGCACCGCGACGCCCGTGCCCGGCTACCGGGCCCTGTTCCGGCATCCGGTCGCGGCCCGGCTGCTCGTCGCCCGGGGCGTCTCCGAGCTGGGTGACTTCGTCGGGCTGGCGGCCCTGCTGCTGCTCGCGTACGACCAGACCGATTCGGTCCTCGGCCCGGCCGCCGTGTACGCCGCCCGCACGGTGCCCGCCCTGCTCGTCGCGACGGTGTTCAGCGGCTGGCTGGACGTGCCGGCCCGGCGCACCATGCTGGTCGGGCTCTCGCTGGCGGGTGCGGTGCTCATCGCCGTACCGGCGGCGGCGCCCCGGCCGGTGCCGGCGATCGTGGCGGCCGGGCTGCTCGGCGCGGTCCGGGCCGCGTACGCGAGTGTGCACGTGGCGATCACGGCCGAGGCGGTGGAGGCGCCGCTGCGGCTGCCGCTGTTCGGGCTCTCCGCCTTCGCCAACCAGAGCGGCCAGGTCGTCGGCCTGCTCGCCGGGGCCGGTGTGACGGTGGCGCTCGGCCCCCGGGTGGCGCTCGTGATCGATCTGGTCTCGTTCCTGCTCGCGGCGGTGGTCCTCGCCGGCCTGCCGGTGCGGAGGCAGGAGCACCGGGGTCCACGGCCGCCCGCCACCGCGGGCATCCGGATCATCGCCGCCCATCCGGTGCTGCGGGGCGTGGCGCTGCTGACCCTGGCCACCGTCCTGTCCGGCGGGCTGCCGGAGACGCTCGCCCCGGACCTGGCCTCCGGCGGGTGGCGGCCGGTCGTGCTGGCGGCGTCGTCGTTCGGCGGGGCGGTGTTCGTGCTGGTGGTGGGGCGGCGGGGCTGGCTGGCCCGGGTGACCGGTCAGGTGGTGGCGGCGAGCGCGCTCGCCGCCGCGCTGCTGCTGGCCGGTCTGCTGGTGGCGCTCGACGCCCCGGCGTGGGCGCTCGCCGTGGCGAACGCGCTCGTCGGAGCGGGCGGCGGGTGGCTGATCGGGGCCCAGGCCACGTTCGCGCGGCTGGCGCCGCGGGAGCGGATGGGGCAGGTGGAGGCGACGATCGTGGCCGGCAACATCGTGCTCTCCGGCGTCGGGATCTTCCTGCTCGGCGGCGTGGCGGTGCTGCTCGGCCCGGCCGCCGCCTACCTGGCGGCGGGGGTGGTGCTGCTCGCCGTGGTGCTGGTCGCGCGGCCGGACCGACTGTCCGAGCCGGCCGTGTCCTGACGCGGGCCGGCCGCCCGGGCCGGCCGGGCGCTGGAGGGCCGCAGACGCGACGCCGCCCGCGTCCGGGTGGACGCGGGCGGCGTTCGGGTCACGCGGGTCAGCGCTGGAACTGCACCGGCCCGGAGTTGCGGGCCATCTGCTCCAGGCGGGCCACCCGCTGTTCCATCGGCGGGTGGGTGGCGAACATCGCGGCGATGCCGCCGCCCCGCTTGAACGGGTTGTCGATCATCAGGTGGGCGGTGCTGGCGAGCTGGCCCTGCGGCGCCAGCGGGCGCGCCTGCGTACCCATGTGGATCTTGCGGAGGGCGCTGGCCAGGGCCAGCGGGTCGCGGCTCAGCTCGGCGCCGGACTGGTCGGCCTGGTACTCCCGGCTCCGGCTGATCGCGAGCTGGATCACCGTGGCGGCGATCGGGCCGAGGATCAGCGTGAGCAGCAGCACGGCCGGGTTCGGGCCGTCCTCGTCGTCCGAGGAGCCCAGCGGGATGAACCAGGCCAGGTTGGCCAGCATGGTGATGATGCCGGCCAGGCCGGCCGCCACGCTGGAGATCAGGATGTCCCGGTTGTAGACGTGGGACAGCTCGTGGCCGATCACGCCGCGCAGCTCCCGGTAGTCCAGGACCTCCACGATGCCCTGGGTGACGCAGACCGCCGCGTTCTCCGGGTTACGACCGGTGGCGAACGCGTTGGGCTGCGAGGTCGGGCTCACGTAGAGCCGGGGCATCGGCTTCCCGGCCAGCGTGGAGAGCTCCCGCACCATCTGGTACAGCTCGGGGAACTGTGCCTCGCTGACCGGTTGCGCCTTCATCGAGCGCAGTGCGAGCTTGTCGGAGTAGAAGTAGGTGACGCCGTTCATCAGCAACGAGATGACGACGGCGATGACGAGACCGCCGCGACCGCCGAACCAGTAGCCGATCGCGAGGATCAGCGAGGTCAACAGGCCGAGCAGCGCTGCGGTCTTGAGACGGTTGTGATGCACGATCTCTCCTTCGGTGCACGGGCTCTTGCGGGAGGCCCGCTGACCGGTTCAACACACCGGTACCCGTCAACCATCCGGCTCATGGCTGAAAGTTGGCTGGATGTTGCTGTGCGCACGCTGAAGCGGTCGCCCATCCGGGCAGGAACCGGTCAGCGCGACGCCACGTCCAGCACGAGCTGCGGTGCGAAACCGATCACTACCGCCACGGCGGTGGCCACGCCGAGCGCCAGCGCCACGGTCCGCGCGGGCCGGACCGCCGTCGCGCCGGCGGGCGCCGCGTAGAGCGAAGCGGTGACCCGCAGGTAGTAGGCCAGGCCGATCACCGCGTTCAGCGCCACCACGAGCGCCAGCCATCCCGCGTGCCCGGCCAGCAGCGCGCGTACCACTGTCACCTTGGCGAACAGCCCGGCCAGGCCCGGCGGCAGCCCCGCCAGCCCGATCAGCGCCAGCGCGAACGCGCCACCCACCCAGGGGTGCCGCCGCGCCGCGCCGCGCAGGTCGGCGAGCGTGCCGCCGTCGCCGTCCGCCGGGCGCAACGCCACCACAGCGGCGAACGCGGCCAGCTCCAGCAGCACGAAGAAGATCGCGTACGCGACGGCTGCCGCGTACGCCCCGGCCCGCGCGTCGTCGGTGCGGCCCGCGGTCAGCGCCAGCGCACCCAGGGGCGCCAGGATGTACCCCGCCTGGGCCACCGACGACCAGGCGAGCAACCGCACGGTACGCCGCTGACGCAGCGCCACCAGGTTGCCGACGGTCATGGTCAGCACCGCCACCGCCGCCAGCACCGGGCCGGTCATGTCACCGGGCAGCGCGCGCTGCACCACCGCCAGCAGTGCCACCACGCCACCCAGCTTCGAGGCGGT
The DNA here is from genome assembly GCF_023896895.1 of Micromonospora sp. CPM1. Classification (NCBI taxonomy): domain Bacteria; kingdom Bacillati; phylum Actinomycetota; class Actinomycetes; order Micromonosporales; family Micromonosporaceae; genus Micromonospora; species Micromonospora sp. CPM1. The sequence goes on along the minus strand of NZ_JAMHIU010000008.1, from coordinate 71,870 downwards.
CGACAGGTACGCGGCCACCGGCAGCGGCGCGCCGTCGTACGTGGCAGGGGCCCAGGCGTGGAACGGCACGGCGGCGACCTTGAACGCCAGCCCGGCCACCACCAGCGCCACCGCGACCCCGGTCAACGGCAGGCCGGTCAGGTCGTCGCGGGCGGCCAGGGTGGCGCCGAGCCGGTCCAGGTGCAGCGTCCCGGTGACCGCGTAGAGCAGCGCCGCGCCGAGCAGCGTCACTGTGGTGGCGACCACGCTCACCACGAAGAACGTCACCGCCGCCTCGGCACCGGCGAGGCTGCCCCGGCGCAGGCCGACCAGCACGTACAGCGGCAGCGTCAGCGTCTCCAGTGCCACGATGAGCGTGATCAGGTCACCCGCGGCACCGAGCACCACGCCGCCGGTCATCGCGCAGGCGAGCAGGAAGCAGTATTCACCGACCGGGGTGCGCCCGGCGCGCAGCAGCGGACCGGACAGCGCCAGCACGCCGAGCGTGAGCAGCGCGATCACGGCCCCGACCAGAGCGGCCCGGCCACCCCACACCCAGGAGCAGTCCGCGCCCACGCAGAACGTGCGCCGCTCACCGGCCGCCCCGACCAGCGCCGCACCCACGGCCGTGCCGGTCGCGCCCAGAGCCGCCACGGCGACCGTGACGGCGGGCCGGGCCACCAGCAGGTCGACCAGCAGCACCAGCACTGCCGTGCCGGCGGCCAGGTACGCAGGCAGCATCGCCAGGTTGTCGACAGGTTGCACCAGGCTCATGGGACGACCCCCAGCAGCGCCTCCACCGGACCGGAGGCGTACGACAGCACGAGCGCCGGGGCCAGGCCGACCGCAAGCGCGAGCAGCACCAGCGGCGCCCAGGCGGTCAGTTCCGCCCCGGCCAGCCCGGGTGCGAGCCCCGCCACCGCCGGGCTGGGCCGCCCGTGCGTGACCCGGCGCAGCAGCCGCAGGAAGTAAGCGGCGGTGAGCGCCCCGCCCAGCGCGGCCAGCACGGCCAGCGTCAGCCAGAGCGGGCCGCCCCGCCGCACGGCGGCGACCACGGCGAACGCCTCGCCCCAGAACGCGGCCAGGCCGGGCAGTCCCAGCGAGGCCACGGCCGCGAAGCCGAGCAGCCCGGCCAGCCGGGGCGCGGTCTCCCGCAGCCCGGACAGCTCGGCCAGCGACCCGGTGTGAGCGCGGTCCTTGACCGCGCCGGCCAGGAAGAACAGCAGGGCGGTGATGACGCCGTGGGCGATGTTGCCGATCAGCGCGGCCTGGAGCCCGGTGGCGGTGAGCGTGGCGACCCCGAGCAGCACGAAGCCCATGTGCCCCACGCTGGAGTACGCGATCAGCCGCTTCAGGTCGTCCTGCGCCAGGCAGACCAGGCCACCGATCAGGATGGCCGCGACGGCGAGCACGCCGAGCACCGGCGCGGCCCAGCGGGCGCCCTCCGGCGCCACGCCCACCGCGACCCGGATCAGCCCGTACGTGCCCATCTTGAGCAGCACCCCGGCGAGGATCACGCTGCCCACGGTGGGCGCCTGGGTGTGCGCGTCGGGCAGCCACGAGTGCAGCGGCCAGAGCGGGCTCTTCACCGCGAACGCGAGCGCCAGCAGCGTGAACGCGGCGAGCTGGGTGCCCCGGGACAGCCCGGCGCCGCCGGTGAGCACGACCAGGTCGGCGGTGCCCGCGGCGGCCACCACGACGTAGACGCCGACCAGCAGCAGCACCGAGCCGAACAGCGTGTACAGCGCGAACTTGCGGGCCGCCCGCCGCCGGTCTTCGCCGCCCCAGCCGGCGATCACCGCGTACATCGGCAGCAGGACGACCTCGAAGAACAGGAAGAACAGCACCAGGTCGAGGGCGAGAAACGTGCCGAGGATGCCGACCTCGACCACCAGCAGCAGCGCCACGAGCGCCCGCCCGCTGCCGCCGCCGGACGGCACCCGCCACAGCGTGTACGCGCAGCACAGCAGCGTGAGCAGCGCGGTCAGCACCACAAGCGGCCAGGAGATGCCGTCCACGCCGAGGTGGAAGCGCAGGTCGAGCCCGGGCACCCACTGCAGGTCGAGCTGGTGCCACGGCTGCACCGCCGGGCGTGGCCCGTACCCGAACCAGCCGTGGTCGCCGCCGACCAGCGGCAGCGCCGCCAGCAGCGTCACCGCGGCGGCGACGGTGCCGACCACCCGGCCGGCCCGGTCACCCGGCACGAGGGCGGTGGCCAGCGCGCCGAGCGCCGGCACCGCGACCACGGCGACCAGCAGGACCTGCCCGAACGTCATGAGGTCACTCCGATCAGCGCGACCGCGAGGCCGATCAGCAGCGCACCGGCCAGCACGCCGGCCGCCGCGCGCGGCAGCGCCGCCCGGTGCAGCGCGGCCAGGCCGCCGCCCACCTCGACCGCCGCCCGGCCGCTGCCCTCGACCAGCCCGTCCACGCCCAGCTCGTCACCGGTACGCACGACCCGCGCGAGCGCGCCCGCCGGGCGTACGACCAGGGTGTGCTGGACGTCGTCGAGCCGGAACGCCCGGGCGAAGACCGGCCGCAGCGGACCCAGGAAGCGGGCCGGGTCGGCAGCCGGGTCGCGGCGCCAGCCGGCCCAGGCGACGCCCGCCCCGGCGAGCAGCAGCAGGAACGGCAGGATCAGGTTCGGCGCGAGGTGCACCAGCTCGACCGCCTCGCCGCTGTCGTCGCCGGGCACCCGCAAGCGGTCGGCGAACCAGGGCGCGAACGCGGCCAGGCCGAGCAGCGCGGCCGGCACCGTGAGCAGCAGCACCGGCCAGCGCAGCAGCGCGGGCGGGTCGTGCGGCCGCAGCAGCGGCGTGCGGGTCGAGCCGAGGAACGTGCGCAGCAGCAGGCGGGTCGCGTACCAGGCGGTCACCACCACCCCGACCAGCCCGGCCAGCCAGACCAGCCAGCCCACCCAGGCCGCCGTCGGCCCGGCGCCGTCGAGCGCGGCCGCCTCGGCGGCCGCGAGCACGCCGTCCTTGCTCCAGAAACCCGAGAGCGGGGGTACGCCGGCCAGCGCGCCCAGGCCGACCACCATGCACCAGAACGTCACCGGCATGGCGGTACGCAGGCCGCCCATCCGGGACATCAGCGTGGTGCCGACGGCGTGGATCACCGCACCGGCGGCGAGGAACAGCAGCGCCTTGAACGCGGCGTGGGTGAGCAGGTGGAACAGCGCGGCAGCCGGTGCGCCGACCGCCAGCGCGCCGGTCATGTAGCCGATCTGAGACACCGTCGACCAGGCGAGCACCCGCTTGATGTCGTCCTGGGCGGTCGCGGCGAACGCGCCGAGCAGCATCGTGATCGCGGCCATCACGCCCAGCACGGCGAGCGCGGCCGGTGCGCGCTCGAACAGCGGGAACAGCCGGGCCACCGCGTACACCCCGGCGGCGACCATCGTGGCGGCGTGGATCAGCGCGGACACCGGCGTGGGACCGGCCATCGCGTCGGGCAGCCAGGTGTGCAGCGGGAACTGGGCGCTCTTGCCGGCCACCCCGGCGAGCAGCAGCAGGCAGGCGGCGGTGAGCGTGCCGGTGCCGTAGTCGTGCGCCAGCACGTCGGCGATCCGGAAGCTGCCCGCGCCCACGCCCAGCAGCGCGATGCCGAGCAGGAAGCCGACGTCACCCACACGGGTGACCAGGAACGCCTTCACCGCCGCGCCGGGCGCCTCGGGCAGCCGCCGGTCGTGGGCGATGAGCAGGTACGAGCAGATGCCCATCACCTCCCAGCCGACCAGCAGCATGATCAGGTCGCCGGACACCACCACCGTGAGCATGGCGGCGGTGAAGAGGCTGAGCTGGGCCGCATAGGGCGGGTACCGGTGGTCGACGTCCACGTCGTCGTGCGGGCCCCGGCGCAGGTAGCCGATCGAGTAGACCTGGACGGCCAGCGCCACAGCCGCCACAGCGGTGGCGACGAGCACCGCAACGCCGTCCAGCCGCAGGCCCAGCGTGACCCGCAGCCCGCCCAGGTCGACCCAGATGGTGGACGCCTCGACCGGGGCGTCCACGCGGACCAGCAGCGCCAGCGCGGCCAGCAGCGACACGGCCGCCCCGGCCACGCCCAGCGCGACAGCCGACCGCCGGGCCGCCGCCCGGTCCTGGCGCGGGGCGGGCGGCAGCAGCAGGCCGAGCAGCCCGGCGACCAGCGGCGCGGCCGGCAGCACCGTTGCGAGCCACAGCGTCGGCGTGCTCACCGGACCGCTCCTTCCGCATCCGGCCGCCCGGGCGTCGGGCCCGCCGCCACCGCCGGCGCCGGCTCGGCCAGCGGCACGTCGTCGACCGTGACGCTGGCGCGCAGCCGGTAGAGCTGGAGCACGATGGCGAGCCCGACGCCGATCTCGGCGGCGGCCAGCACGATCACGAACAGCGCGAACACCTGCCCGGAGTGCGGCAGCACGGCCTTGACTGTGGTGTCGGCGGTGACCAGCACCAGGTTCACCGCGTTGAGCATCAGCTCCACCGCCATCAGCACCAGGACGGCGTTGCGGCGGCGCAGTACGCCGTACACGCCGAGGCCGAACAGCAGCGCGGCGGTGACGTACGGGATGACCGGCCTCACGGGCGCCCGCCCTCGTCGGCGGCCGACGCGGCGGAGACCGGGCCGTCCCCGCCGGTCCGGTCGCCGTCGGCCGGCGCAACGGCGGTGTCGGCGGCCCGGCGGCCGATGTCGGGGCGGGACAGCACGATCGCGCCGACCAGCGCGGCCAGCAGCAGCACCGACAGCACCTCGAACGGCAGCACCCAGGAACGGAAGATCTGCTCGCCGAGGCGTTCGGCGGTGCCCGCGGCGGGCAGGTCCACCCGCGACCAGCGGAACGCGTCGATCAGCAGCACCGCCAGACCGAGGCCGCTGCCGCCACCCACGAGCGCGGCGGCCCAGCCCGGCCGGTCCAGGTCGTCCGACGGGCCGATCGGCGCGCGGGTCAGCATCACCGCGAACAGCAGCAGCACCACCACCGCGCCCACGTAGATGAGCACCTGCACCCAGGCCACCAGCTCGGCGGTCAGCACCAGGTAGTCACCCGCGAGCGCGCCCAGGCACACCACCAGCCACAGCCCGGCCCGGACCAGGTGACGGGTGGCGACCACCAGCGCACCCGCGCCCACCGCCACCGCGCCCAGCGCCAGCAGCAGGACGTCCGCACCGGTCATGAGGCAGCGCCTCCGCCCGGATCGGTGGCGGCGTCGGGGCGTACCCGGGAAGGAGCCGGACGGGCCGACGGACCCGCCGCCTTCCGGGCGGCGGTGGTCTCCTCCTTGGAGGGGTCGCCGAGCGGGTCGTGGGCCGGCGGCGGCGGCACGGTGGCCATCCACTCACCCAGGTGGTCCTTGTCGTGCAGCAGGTTCTTGATGTCGTACTCGGCGTACTCGAACTCGGGCGACCAGTAGAGCGCGTCGAACGGGCAGACCTCGACGCAGATGCCGCAGTACATGCAGAGCGAGAAGTCGATGTCGAACTTGTCGAGCACGTTGCGCTGGCGGGGGCGGGCGGCACCGGGCACCGCCACCTCCTCCTTGTGCGAGTCGATGTAGATGCACCAGTCCGGGCACTCGCGGGCGCAGAGCATGCAGACCGTGCAGTTCTCCTCCAGCAGCGCGATCACGCCGCGGGAGCGGGGTGGCAGCTCCGGCTCGACGTCCGGGTACTGCTGGGTGGTCGAGCGGCGGGTCATCGTCTTCAACGTGACCGCCAGGCCCTTCACCAGGCCCCCGCCGGGCACTCCACCGTGCTCGCTCATGCCGCCCATCCTGCCCTGTGGCCCGGGCGCGCGCGACCACCACCCGGCGCTTTGGCCCGCGCGGGCGGCCGGATCACGCCTCGCCGGGTGTGAGCGGGGGCAACATCTCCACGCCGAGCTGCTGGAGCACCTGGAACAGCTCGTTGACGCTCCACACGTCCACGATCCGCCCGTCGTCGTCGAAGCGCAGGAACGTGGCCCCGGAGTAGCTGACCACGCGGCCGGTCGGCGGCACCGGGCCGAACTGGCCGGCCTGGGTGCCGGCGGCCCGCCAGCGCACCGCCACCCGGGCGCTGGTCGCCACCACCTCGACGATCTTGTAGCGCAGGTCGGGGAACGACGCCCGCCGGTCCCGGTGCCAGGCCAGTACCGCCGCCGGGCCGGTGCCGCCGAGCCCCGGGCAGTCCGCCGCCACCAGCTCGTACACGCTCTCCTCGCGCCCCGCGTTCCACACGTCGGCGACGAAACGCCGGGCTGCCGCCTCCACATCGGTCACGGCGGGCAGCCTATGCCCCTCCCCGGCGCAGTCGCCCCGCCGGTCTCCGGCACAGTCGCCCCGCCGGTCTCCGGCACAGTCGCCCCGCCGGTCTCCGGCGCAGTCGCCCTGCCGGGAGCGGCCGGAGCGACCATGATGGGAGCGAAAAGCGAACTCGGAGGTGGGTGTGGGCAGCGACGACGAGGTCCTGGACCGGACCGGCGGCAAGTACGTGGAGCCGGGTGGCGAGTTCACCCGCGACCAGCGCTACATCGCCACCCGGATCACGGCGGACGGGAGCAACGGCTGGCCGGTGGAGCCGGGCCGCTACCGGCTGGCGGTGAGCCGGGCCTGCCCGTGGGCCAACCGGCTGATCATCATCCGGCGCCTGCTCGGGCTGGAGGACGCCATCTCGATGGCCGTGGCCGGGCCCACCCACGACAAGCGGAGCTGGACGTTCGACCTGGACCCGGACGGCAAGGACCCGGTGCTGGGCATCGAGCGGCTGGCCGACGCGTACTTCGCCCGATTCCCCGGCTACGAGCGCGGCATCACCGTGCCGGCGCTCGTCGACGTGCCCACCGGGCAGGTGGTGACGAACGACTACGCCCAGATGAGCCTCGACCTGTCGACCGAGTGGACGGCTTACCACCGGCCGGGCGCGCCGGACCTCTACCCGGAACCGCTGCGCGGCGAGATCGACGAGGTCAACGAGGTCGTCTTCGCCGACGTCAACAACGGCGTGTACCGGTGCGGCTTCGCCGGCAGCCAGGAGGCGTACGACAAGGCGTACCACCGGCTGTTCGACCGGCTGGACTGGCTGAGCGAGCGGCTGGCCGGTCAGCGGTACCTGGTCGGAGACACGATCACCGAGGCGGACGTACGGCTGTTCACCACGCTCGTCCGCTTCGACCCGGTCTACCACGGGCACTTCAAGTGCAACCGGCAGAAGCTCAGCGAGATGCCGGTGCTGTGGGCGTACGCCCGGGACCTGTTCACCACGCCCGGGTTCGGCGACACCATCGACTTCGTCCACATCAAGCGGCACTACTACGAGGTCCACCGGGACATCAACCCGACCGGCATCGTGCCGCTCGGCCCCGACCTGAGCAACTGGCTGACGCCGCACGGACGGGAGGAGCTGGGCGGCCGCCCCTTCGGCGACGGCAGCCCACCCCCGCCCCCACCCGAGTCCGAGCGGGTGGACCCGACCCACACCCCCTTGCACTGACCCGCCCTCGCCTCGCCCTCGCCTCGTCGATCTTGCATTTTGGGCCCTGAACCTGAGGGCTTTGCCCCTTTCGCCGGGGCAGAAAGTGCAAGATCACCGGGGCGGCGGGGTGGGTAAGGCGACGGCGGGGCGCTGGCGGGGCGGGCGGGCTAGAGGGCCAGGCGGACTGCGGCGGTCAGGACGAGCTGGGCCAGGGCCAGGGGGACCAGGACCAGCCAGCAGAGGCGCTGGAGCTGGTCCTCGCGCAGCCTCGGGTAGCTCACCCGCAGCCAGATGATCACGAAGGCGACGGCGAAGACCTTGAGCAGCGTCCACAGCCAGCCGAGCTGCGCGTCGGCGAACGGGCCCTGCCAGCCGCCGAGGAACAGCACAGTGGTCAGCGCCGCGATCACCACGATGCCCGCGTACTCGGCGAGCAGGAAGAACGCGAACCGCAGGCCGGTGTACTCGGTCATGTAGCCGAAGACCAGCTCGGAGTCGGCCACCGGCATGTCGAACGGCGGGCGGCGGATCTCCGCCAGCCCGGCCACGAAGAAGATCACCATGGCCGGCGCCTGCCACAGCAGCCACCACGGCTGCCACGCCTCCACGATGCCGGGCAGGCTCAGCGTGCCCGCCGCCATCGCCACCGAGGCGGCGGCCAGCACCAGCGGCAGCTCGTACCCGAGCAACTGGGCCGCGCCGCGCAGCCCGCCGAGCAGGCTGTACTTGTTCGCCGACGCCCACGCGGACATGAGCACCGCCAGCACCCCGACGCCCACCACGGCGAGCACGAAGAACAGGCCGATGTCCAGCGGCTGGGCGACCAGGTCGCCCGGACCGAGCGGGATGACCAGCAGCACGAGCAGGTACGGCACCAGCGCCACCGCGGGCGCCAGCCGGAACACCGGCCGGTCCGCGTCGCGCGGGGTGACGTCCTCCTTCTGCACGAACTTGATGCCGTCGGCGACCAGTTGCGCCCAGCCGTGGAAGCCACCCGCGTACATCGGGCCCAGCCGGCCCTGCATGTGCGCCATCACCTTGTGCTCGGCCTGACCCACGATCAGCGGCAGCGTGAGGAACGCGACGAGCACGCCCGCCACGCGCAGGACCAGCTCCAACCAGTCCGGCATCAGCTCTCCCCCGCCGCGTCGGGCTCCGGCTCCTGGCGGGGCGGCCCGGTCGGCCGTTCCCCCGGCAGCGGCCGCCCGAGCGGACCCGCCTCACCGGCCGCCGGAGCAGCGGCGGACCCCGGCCCGGTCTCGCCGGAAGCGGGCGGCTCCGGAGCCTCCCCGCCAGCAGGCCGCGCCGCACCCTCCCCGGCGGTCGCCCGCGCCGCCCCCTCGCCGGGAACAGCAGGCCGCGCGGCACCCTCGCCGGGAGCGGCAGGCCGCGCGGCACCCTCGCCAGAAGCAGGCCGCGCGGCACGCTCGCCAGGAGCAGGCCGTACGGGACGCTCGCCAGGAGCAGGCCGCGCCGGACGCTCACCGGCGACGGGCCGCGCGGGACGCTCCCCCGGAGCGGGCCGCGCCGGGCGTTCACGGGCCGGGCGCGCCGGCGTACCCCCGCGGGGGCCCTCACCGGCGCCGGCCGCACCGGCCGGCGTGGGCGTCGTGCCCCACTCCCCCGGCGCGGGCACGCCCGGCGGCCGGACCGGCCGACGGCCGCCGCCCGCCTCCGACTCGCCCGGTTCCTTCGCGCCGGGCCACGGCTTCGCGACCCGGGAGGCGAGGACGAACTCCTTGCGCAGCGGGTGCCCCTCGAACTCCGGCGGCAGCAGCAGCGGTCGCAGCTCGCCGTGGCCGGCGAAGTCGATGCCGAACATCTCGTGCGTCTCGCGCTCGTGCCACGCGGCGCCGGGGAACAGGTCGACCACCGACGCGGCCACCGGCGTGTCCCGGGGCACCCGGGTACGCAGCAGCAGGCCGTGGCGGTGCCGGACCGACCAGAGGTGCAGCACCACGTCGAAGCCGTCGGCCAGCTCGTCCACCGCCGACAGCCAGTCCAGGAAATCCAGGCCCAGCTCGGCGTCGTCGCGTGCCGCGCGCACTGCGTCCGCCCAGCTCGCCGGGGGTACGTCGACGGTGGCGCGGGCGTACCCCTGACCGCCGGAGACGGACGCGGTGGCCTCGACGGGCGCGAGCAGCGCGACCACTCGCCGGCCGACCTCTTCCGGAGTCATGCGCTGATCCTATGGCCGACGGCTGCGGACCGGGTCGGCCCGCCCGTGCCGGGATCGCCGCTTTGCCGGACGGGCGGCGGCAGCGCGCGGAAAGATGAGGTGTGTGCGCGCTGTGACTGTGACCCCCGGTGTCCCGGATTCGCTGCGGCTCGTCGAGGACTGGCCCGAGCCGCCGCCCGAGGAGGGCGCGATCCTGGTCGAGGCGCTGGCGGTGGGCGTCTGCGGCACCGACCACGAGATCGTGGCAGGCGAGTACGGCGAGGCACCGCCGGGTCAGGAGCGGCTGGTGCTCGGGCACGAGTCGCTGGGTCGCGTGCTGGAGGACCCGACCGGCACGTTGCAGAACGGCGACCTGGTGGCCGGTGTGGTCCGCCACCCCGACCCGGTGCCCTGCGCGAACTGCGCGGTGGACGAGTGGGACATGTGCCGCAACGGGCAGTACACCGAGCACGGCATCAAGGCACTGCCCGGTTTCGCGCGGGAACGCTGGCGGTTGCAGCCCAAGTTCGCCGTCGGCCTGGACCCGGCGCTCGAGTCCGTGGGCGTGCTGCTGGAGCCGACGAGCGTGGTGGCGAAGGCGTGGGACCACATCGAGCGGATCGGCCGCCGGGCCGAGTGGAAACCGATGACGGTGCTGGTGACCGGCGCCGGGCCGATCGGGCTGCTGGCCGCGCTGCTGGGCAGCCAGCGTGGGCTGTCGGTGCACGTGCTGGACCGCAACACCAGCGGGCCGAAGCCGGAGCTGGTCCGCGCGCTCGGGGCGACGTACCACACGGCGACGGTGCCCGAGCTGGACGTGAAGCCGGACGTGGTGATCGAGTGCACAGGCGCGCCCACAGTGGTGCTGGACGCGATGTGCAAGGCCGCGCCGACCGGCATCGTCTGCCTGACCGGTGTGTCCAGCGGCGGCCGGACCATCAACTTCGACGCCGGGGCGCTCAACCGGGAGCTGGTGCTGGAGAACAACGTGGTGTTCGGCTCGGTGAACGCCGGCCGGCGGCACTGGGAGATGGCCGCCGAGGCGCTCGCCCAGGCCGACCGGTCGTGGCTGACGTCGCTGATCACCCGCCGGGTGCCGCTGTCGAGCTACCGCGAGGCGTACGCGCCGGCCGGCGAGGACATCAAGGCGGTGCTGGACTTCACGCAGTGAGGCGGGGCGCCGGATCCGGCGCCCCGGCCCTCAGATGCCTGGCAGCCGGCCGTTGCGGAACAGGTCCACGAAGAGCTGGTGGTCCTCGCGCGCCCGGATCCCGTACCGGTGCCCGAAGTCGACCAGGTAGTCGACGAACGCCTCCGGGTCGGCGTCGACGACCGCGACGATCGCCTCCTCGGTGGAGTAGTCGACCAGGTCGTGGCTGGACTCGTCGTCCGCGACCGAGTGCATCCGGGCCACCGCCCGGCCCAGGTCGGCGAGCACGCCGGCCAGTTCCTCCGGCTCGTTCACGTCGGCCCAGTCCAGGTCCGCCGCGTACGGGGACACCTCGGCGACGAGCTGCCCGACGCCGTCCAGCTCGGTGAAGCCCAGCCACGGGTCGGCGTGCGCCTGCAACGCGCGCTGCGACTCGGCGGTGCGGTGCCCCTGGTGCCGGAAGTACGACCGGACCCGCTCGTCGTCGACGTACCGCGCCACGGCCGGCACCTGCGCCTGCTTCATGTAGATGACGACGTCGTTCTCCAGCGCCTGGGTGTGCCCCTCCAGCAGCAGGTTGTACGACGGCAGCCCGGCCGACCCGATGCCGACGCCCTTGCGCAGCACCACGTCCTTGATGCCCGCGGCGACCGGGCGCATCCGGGTGGTCGAGGCCGGCAGCGTGTGCAGGTAGTCGGCGAACGCGGCGCACACCTTCTCCCGGGTGGCGTCGTCGATCTCGTGCACGCCGTCGCCGAGGGAGAACCGGCGCTCGTAGTTGTCGATCGTGGTCTGCGCGGCGAGCAGGTCCACCCGGGTGTTGAGCCGAGCCTGCTGGAGCACCCGGCGCAGCACGCCGTCGGCGTTGTCGAGCGTGATCGAGCCGATCGCGTCGTCCCCGCCGGCGGCGATGGCCCGCAGCTCGGCCAGGTACGACCGGGCGAAGCCGGTCACCAGCTCGCCGATCACCCGGTCGGAGAGCGCCTTGGCGTAGCCGAGCAGCGCCACGCTCGCGGCGAAGCGCTTCAGGTCCCAGGTGAACGGCCCGACGTACGCCTCGTCGAAGTCGTTGACGTTGAACACGAGCTGCCCGGAGGCGTTCATGTAGGTGCCGAAGTTCTCGGCGTGCAGGTCACCGTGGATCCACACCCGGCTGGTCCGCTCGTCGAGGAACCGGTCGCTGCCGAAGTCGCCGCGCTGGTCGGCGTAGAACAGCGCGGCGCTGCCCCGGTAGAAGGCGAACGGTGACGCCGCCATCTTGCGGAACTTGCGGCGGAACGCCGCCGGGTCGATCGCCATGGACGCGCCGAACTCCTCGGTCAGCACGTCGATGATGAATGCGGAGCGCTCCTCCGCGAGGTCGGTCATGAGCCGCAGGCTAGCCACCGGGCGCCAGTCGACGGCCCGTTCCGGCCCGGCCCGGTGGCCGGTACGACGGCGGTCGCCGCCGTACCGGCCGATCGTCGACCGTCAGCGCCCGGTGCGCGAGTCAGGTCGAATGCCCAACGGAGCCGCGGCGGCGCGGGCCACGCCCGTGGGGGGAGCCCCGCAGGTGGAGTCGGTGTTCATCGCGACGGTGGTGGTGGCACCGACCTTGACCCGCACGGTCTGGGCCTGTCGGCTGCCGTACCAGCAGTCCTTGTTCACCCAGTACTGGACGTAGACGTCCTGCGTGCGGTGCCCCTTGACGGTGAACGACCCACCGCTGCCGCTGTCGAAGTATCCGTAGGAGGCGCTGGCGATGTCGCCGGTGCGCGCGTTGTACGTCCAGACGTAACCGGTGGCCCACGGGTCGGCCGGGTCGGTCACCTTGCCGGTGAGCACGCCACCGGCGACCAGCTTGGCGTTGACGGTTGCCGTACCGCCCGATTTGACCTGGGTGTACGTGGCGGCGAAGCGGTCGGCGACATTGCCGGACCACTGCCAGGCGTAGCCGCTGTTGGCGTTCGGTGCGAACTCGACCGGCCAGCGGTAGGGGCCGAGGTCGTTGATGGTGTAGCGGCCGGAGGCGTCGGAGCAGTTCTTCCCGAAGATGGCGCCCTGGCCGGGGTGGAAGGCGTACGGGTAGGAGCAGACGCCCGGGACCACCTCGCCCGCGGCGTTGCGGACCGTACCGGTGATCGTGCCCGGCTGGTCCATCCGGATGGTCGGGATGGTGATGGTGCGCGCCGCCTGCAAGGTCACCGCCAGCGCCGCGCGCTGGTCGCCGCTGCCGCCGTCGGCGGTGACCCACTGGTCGCCGTACCGGCGCACCGGCGGGTTGTACGGGTTGTCCGCCTGGTAGGCGTACACGTTCCAGGTCGCGAGTTCGTCAGCCTCGAACGGGCCGACCTCCAGGCGGCCGTCCGCGCCGGAGCAGTACTGCCGCATGTGGGCGGACTGTCCACCCCACTTGGGCTGGACCAGGTGTACGCAGATCCCGTCGACCGGGGCGGAGGTGGCCGCGTCCCGGACCGTGGTGGTGAAGGCCGCACCGGGCCGCAACGCGTACGAGACCTCGGTGACAGCGCCGCGCCGCACGTCGACCGTCGGCTGCGGGTCGGCGGGGAAGTACGAGGCGCCGCCGGTCACCTCCGTCGTCCAACTGCCCGGTTGCACGTCGGTGACCCGGACCAGGCCGTTCGTGCCGCAGACGAACTCGTCGCGCCCTCCCATGACGTACAGGCAGGGGCGCGGCACGGGCTTGCCGGTGACCGAGTCGGTCACCCGGGCCTCGATCTCCCCTAGCGGCAGCACCTGCTCGTCGACGGTGAGCGTCGCGCCGTCGGCCACCTCGAACACGGTGGCGGTGTCCCGGGTCTCCTGACCCGGCACCCACTGGTAGCCACGGCTGTTGTCGTAGACGGAGATCCGGTACCGGCCGGGCGGCACGTTGTCGATCTGGTAGCGCCCGTCGCCGAGGTTCCAGGTGTAGGCGATGGCCTCGTAGTTCGAGTCCTCGCCGTAGATGGTGACTGTGGCCTCGACCGGCGCGCCGGTCTCGTCGGTGATCCGGCCCTTGATCCCCGCCGATCCCTGTCCGAGCCGGACGTTCTGCTCGACGAGGTCGTACGCCGGAAGGCTGATCCGGTCCGCGTTCAGGTAGTCCGGGGCGGAGTACCACCACTCGGTCCGGAAGCCGTCGGCGTGCACCCGGATCTTGTAGGTGGTGGTGGTGTCGGCGGTGCCGGGGATGGTGTAACGCCCTTGCGCGTCCGAGCAGTACTCGGCGGCCACCTCCTCGGGTGAGGTGTGCAGGGCGAGACAGGCGTTCGCGACCGGCTCACCGTCTGCGTCGGTGACCAGCCCGGTGTAGCCGACCGCGTCAGCGGCCGCCGGTGTGGCAGAGAGGGAGATCGTGGCGAGCGCCGCCAGAAGGGCGGCCCCCGCAGCCCGCAGTCGTGTCATGCCAGCAACATAACGGTGACCGTCGACATTCAAGATCATCCAAAAAGGTGAACCGCGTCGACGTTCGCCCGCACGGCGTGCGCTCAGGCCGGCGGACGTACCGGGGGTGCGGTGAGCGCCTCCACCGGCCGCGCCACAGCGTCCGCCGGGGAGGTGAGCGCGTCGGGGCGCGGCACGCCACCGACGCCCGACTGCTCGGCGGCGATCTTCTCCTGGAGGCGGAGGATGCCGTGCAGCAGCGCCTCCGGGCGGGGCGGGCAGCCGGGCACGTACACGTCGACGGGGATGAGCTGGTCGACGCCCTTGGTCACCGAGTAGGAGTCCCAGTACGGGCCGCCGCAGTTGGAGCAGGCGCCGAACGAGATCACGTACTTCGGCTCGGGCATCTGGTCGTAGAGCCGCTTGACCGCCGGGGCCATCTTGTCGGTGACGGTGCCGCTGACCACCATCAGGTCGGCCTGCCGGGGCCCGTGGGCGAACGGGATCACACCGAGCCGCATGAAGTCGTGCCGGCCCATGCTGGTCGCGATGAACTCGATGGCGCAGCAGGCCAGCCCGAAGTTGAAGACCCAGAGCGAGTAGCGGCGGCCCCAGTTCAGCACGAACCGGATCGGCTCGCCGAGCACGGCCGGCACCTGCACCTCGGGCCTCCCCTGTCTGCGCAACTCCGCTGTCCCTGAACCGACAGTCAACCACAGCACCCGGACCGGCAACCCTCGCAACCCGTACGGGCGTCAGGGCGTGTGACCGGCGTGACCGCGTCGGCGGTACGCACACGGGGAGGACCAGGTGACGGTGACGAGGGAGCCGATGCTCGACGAGCCACCCGAGGGGACAGCGAGGCGCGCCGAGCGGCGCGAGGCGGTCGACTTCGACGGGCTCTACCACGCACACTTCCGGTCCCTGACCATTCAGCTCACCGCCTACTGCGGTGACCTGTCCCAGGCGCAGGACATGGTGCAGGAGGCGTTCTGCCGGGCGTTCGCCCGCTGGTCCCGGGTGTCCCGCTACGACGACCCGGTGGCCTGGGTCCGCCGGGTGGCCTGGAACCTGGCCACCAGCCGCTGGCGGCGGCTGCGAACGGCCCAGGCGTGGCTGCACCGGCAGCGGGAGGAGTACGTGCCGGGGCCGGGTCCGGACCGGGTCGCGCTGACCGCCGCGCTGTCCGAGCTGCCGGCCCATCAGCGCCGCGCCGTGGTCCTGCACTACCTGGCCGATCTCAGCGTCGCGCAGATCGCGGCGCAGGAGGACGTGCCGGAGGGCACCGTCAAGTCCTGGCTGTACCGGGGGCGGGCCGCGCTGGCGGCGAAGCTCACCACCACGAGCGAGGTGAACCACAATGACTGAGCCCGACGACATCCTGGTCGGCGGCGAGTTCGCCGAGTTCCGCGCGGCGTACGCCCCGGTGGTGCACCCGGCCGGGACGGCCGCGGTCCGGCGCACGGTCCGGCGCCGCCGCCGGCGGACCGCGGTGGTCACCGCGACGGCCGTGGTGCTCGCCGTGGTGATCCCGGTGGGCGCGAACGCCGCCCTGGACCGGCGGCCCGGACCGCCCCCCGCCCCCGCGCAGACGGTCACCCCGACCCCGTCCGTGAGCACGTCGCCGCCACCGTCGACGCCGCCGCCGAGCACGGCCGGCTCGACCCCGGCCGTTCCGGACGGGCGGATCACCCGGTCCCAGCTGCTCGCGGCCCAGCTCGACCTCGCGTCCTGGCCGGACGCACCGAAGACCTGCGTCAGTGACGACGTCCGGCTCCGGTCCGGCCCGCAGAACGAGTCGGTCCCGACGCTGCTCGCCGGGCCGGAGTACGCCGACCTCGACGGTGACGGCGTGACCGAGACGGTCGTCCTCGTCGCCTGCCGCTACGGCGAGGCGTCGGGCAAGCAGGTGCTCGCCTTCGATCGGGACGGGGACGGCCGGATCATCACCATGGGCCGGGTGGTCGGCACCCGTGAGGGCATGGGTGACATCACCGAGTTCTCGGTGCGGGACGGCGGGGAGGTCCGGGCGCACATCGCGGACATCCAGCCCTGTTGCGGCACGCCCGAATGGGCGCCGCAGCGACAGTGGCGGACGTACGCCTGGAACGGTGAACGGTTCCGGCAGGTCGACGGACCCACGAAGTTCGGCACCGACCCCCGTCTGACCGACCTCACGATGACCGCCCGCGACGTGGTGGCCGGGCCGCCGGACAGCAAGGGGATCCGGAAGGTCACGGTCACCGTGACGGTGGTGAATCACGGGCCGGTGAGCGTGCGTCAGCTCGGGTTCACCGGTTGGTACGACTACACGAGACCGAACGGGTCCGCCCTGGACCGGTGCCGGAACGTGCGTCTCGACGGGGGCATCGCCTGCGTGCTGGACACCCTGTCGGTGGGCGCGAGCAGGACGTACACGTTCACGTTCGACCATCCGGCGACCGCCGCGGAGCCGCCGACGCTGCGCGCGATCCACATCGACTCGCAGGAGCGGTACTGGAACGACCTGACCTGGAAGGACAACCAGGTCGAGCTGACCTCAGTCGGCTGACCGACAGATCTGATCCGCAACCGACCGTCCGATTCGGACGTGTCACCAGCATCGGACGGACGGAGATGCCGCCGTCCGGCAACGGGGAATCACGGGAGGAACAGCATGACCACACGTACGGCACGGATCGCCACCGCACTGCTCGGTGGGACCGCCGCACTGATCACCCTGGCCGCGCCGGCCGCCGCCGCGCCGAGCGCCGCCACCGCCGGCCGCGTCGACGTCACGGCGCAGCGGCTCGTCCTCGACCCGACCGACCGGGGGTACGTCGGGACGCTCACCGCGACGGTGACCAACCGGCGGCCGACCGCGACGTGGGTGAGCCTGGTCGTCACCGAGCCGGCGGGGGCCTCGTTCACCACGATCGAGCCCGGCGGTGGCTGCTTCTACACCCGCCTGGTGGAGAACCGGCTGGTGATCGGCTGCGGCGGCGAGCAGATCGAGGCCGGCAAGAGCCTCACCTTCCGGCTCGGGTTCCACGTCTGGACCACCGCGCGCAGCTACCCGATGGTCGCGAACGGCGGGCGGATCGAGGTCGTCCCGGACGGCGCCGCCACGGCTTCCGACGCCACCGGCTTCACCACCCTCTTCCGCTCCACCACCGGCAGCCTGCGCAAGCCGCGCCCGTACGTGCAGGCCGTCGACACCGACCTCGGCATCCGGGGCAGCGCGGTGACGCTGACCCCGCAGCCGGACGGCACCCTGCTCGGCCGGATGCCGGTCACCGTGCGCTACGGCAACGACGCGCCGACCCTCGCTCTCAACGTCGCCGCCGCCCTGCCCGCGGGGGTGCAGGTCGACCACATCGAGCCGCAGGACTTGCCGAGCTTCCCGCTCGGGTTCTCCGTGCCGGGCGGCCGGTTCGTGCCGGGCGAGGAGCGCACCTTCGACGTCTTCCTCCGGGCGCCCGTCGGCACGCCCGCGGGTGAGCTGGGTACCG
Source organism: Micromonospora sp. CPM1 (assembly GCF_023896895.1). Taxonomy (NCBI): domain Bacteria; kingdom Bacillati; phylum Actinomycetota; class Actinomycetes; order Micromonosporales; family Micromonosporaceae; genus Micromonospora; species Micromonospora sp. CPM1. The sequence goes on along the minus strand of NZ_JAMHIU010000008.1, from coordinate 54,295 downwards.
GCAGCCTCACCGTGACCGGGAGCTACTTCTACGGGGCCGACGACCCGCAGGACGTGGACCCGTCGGACAACACCACGTCGTTCCCGGTGACCGCGGCCGCCGCGAGCTGACCGTCGCCCGCCCGGCCGGCGCCCACGCGCCGGCCGGGCGTCGCCGTGTCACCAGGCCGGGCGCTGGAGCAGCCCGACGAACTCGGCGAGCAGCCGTTCCCGCAGCCGCGCCGGGGCGGCGTCGAGCAGCGTGTTCACCACCGCCATCCGGTCCGGCGCCCCGGCGCCGCCGGCCAGGCCGAGCCCGTCGGCGAGCCCGGCCACCAGTTCGGGGGTGAGCGCCTCCGGCGTGAGGCTGCCGGCCAGCGCCAGCAGTTCCGGCGGCAGCACGACCGGCCCGGCGGCGCGGGCCGCCGCGACCGCCTCGGCCAGCGCCGGGCCGAACTCGGCCACCCGGGGCGCCACCGCCGCGGTCACCGTGAGGTGGACGCTGGCCGGCAGATCGGCGTACGTGAGCTGGGGCTGGGTGTGCCAGCCACGCGCGGTCAGCTCGTCGACCAGCACGAACAGGTCGAGCCCGGGATCGTCGCTGGTGAAGCAGACCACTGTGGTCTCCGGTTCGGCCATCAGCCGCAGGCCGCCGGTGGCCCGTACCGCGCCGGCCAGCCCGGCGACCGCGTCCCGGGTGGCGGCGGCCAGCCGCAGGTAGCCGTCCTCGCCGAGGTGGCGGAGTGTGGCGTACGCGGCGGCGATCGGCCCACCGGACCGGGTCGAGGCGATCACCGGGTTGACCATCGTGTAGCCGGGCCAGTCCGCGTACGCGAAGAACTGCGGCGCGCGCAGCGCCGGATCGCGGTGCAGCAGCACCGAGACGCCCTTCGGCGCGTACGCGTACTTGTGCAGGTCCACCGAGATCGAGGTGACCCCCGGTACGGCGAAGTCGAACGGTGGCACCGGCGCGCCGAGCCGGCGCAGCCAGGGCAGCGCCCAGCCGCCGAAGCAGGCGTCCACGTGGCAGCGCACCCCGGCGGCCCGCGCGACGGCGGCGATCTCGGTCACCGGGTCGACCACCCCGTGCGCGTACGACGGGGCGGACGCCACAACCAGCACGGTCTCCGGGCGGATCGCGGCGGCCACCGCTGCCACGTCCGGCCGCAACGTCACCGGGTCGACCGGCACGGTGTCGAGCGCGACCCGCAGGTAGTGCGCCGCCTTGGCGAACGCGGCGTGCGCGCTCGCCGGCGCCACGATCCGCGGCTCGGTCAGGTCGGGGCGGGCGTCCCGGGCCGCCTTGACGGCGAGCAGCAGCGACTCGGTGCCGCCGCTGGTGACGCTGCCGACCACGTCCGGCGCGCCGGACGCGGGGCCGCCGCCGAGCAGCCGGGCGGCGGCGCCGACGAGCGCGTTCTCCATCGCCAGTAGCGACGGGAACGCGGTCGGATCGAGGCCGTTGACGTGCGCGCTCTCCGCGTACGCGGCCTGCGCCAGCGCGTCCAGCCCGGCCACGCCGGGGTCGTAGACGTACGCGAACAGCCGCCCGCCGTGCGTCGGGCGGTCGGCGGCGCGCAGCGCGCGGACCTCGTCGAGTACGTCTTCCGCGGGCATCCCCCGCGCGGGCAGCGCGCCCACGTCTGCCGTGTCGGTCATCGGGTGGTTCCTCTCGTGGACGGGCCGGGCGGGCGGTGCGTGCTCATGCCCGCGCGGCCGGTGCGGCGCCGTCGGCCTCGGGTGCGGCGGCGGCCGACGTGGTGGCCCCGGGCGCGGTGGCGTCGGACGCGGTGGCGTCGGACGCGGTGGCGTCGGACGCGGTGGCGTCGGACGCGGTGGCGTCGGACGCGGTGGCCAGCTGGGCCGGGGTCAGGGTGTAGCCGCGCAGCAGCACCAGCGGGATCGCCACCAGCAGGGCGGGCAGCACCGTGAAACCGAGCAGCACGCCGAGCCGGGCCGTGTCGGACTGGACGGCGGCGGTCCCGGTGGACGAGGAGACGTAGCCGGAGAGCTGGAGCACGAGCCCGTAGATGCCCGGCCCCAGCGCCAGCCCGAACGTCTCCCCGGCGGTCCACAGCCCGGTGAACACCCCGGCCTGCCGCCGCCCGGTGCGCGCCGTGTCGTACGCGATGCAGTCCGGCAGCATGGCCAGCGCGAACACCTGCTGGCCCGCGTACCCGACGCCGATCACCGCGACCACCGCGTAGGCCGTGGCGGCGGGCAGAGCGGGCGCGGCGACCAGGGCCAGCGCGCCCACCGCGAAGATCACCGACGCGGCGACCAGCGACGCCCGCTTGCCCAGCCGGGCGCCGGCCCGCGACCACAGCGGCATGACCAGCAGCGCGGGCGCGACGAAGCAGGCGAACAGCAGCGTCGGGCCGCTGTCCGGCTCGCGCAGCACCTGGTCGGCGAAGTACTTCACCCCGGCCAGCACGGTGGCCACCCCGGCGGACTGGATCACGAAGCAGATCAGCAGCACCCGGAACGGCCGGTTGCCGGTGGCGACCGCGAGCTGCGCGCGCAGGCTCGGCTCGCTCTCCCCCACCGTCCCGGTCGGCGCGGACCGGGTGCCCAGGAACACGCCGACCGTGCCGGCGACGATCAGCACGGCCACGAACAGGCCCATCCACCGGTGGCCCGGAACGCCGTCGCCACCCGCGGTCACCACCGCCGGGGCCACCGCGCCGGAGACCAGGATGGCCAGCGCCAGCACCGCGATCCGCCAGGTCATCAACCGGGTACGTTCCGCCGGGTCGGCGGTCAGCTCGGCCGGCATGGCCACGTACGGCACCTGGAAGAACGCGAACGCGGTGGCTGTCGCCAGGAACGCCAGCGCCACGTACGCGGCGGCGGCCGGACCGTTCGCGAACGGCGCGGCGAAGATCGAGGCGAACAGCACGGCGAGCGCCAGCCCGCCACCGAGCAGGTACGGCCGGCGCGCGCCCCAGCGGGAGCGGGTCCGGTCGGAGATGCGCCCGGCGACCGGGTTGACCAGCACGTCCCACGCCTTCGGCAGCAGCACCAGCAGCGCGGCCAGCCCGGCGGCGACACCGAGCGTGTCGGTGAGGTACGGCAGCAGGAGCAGCCCGGGCACGGTGCCGAACGCGCCGGTGACCAGGGAACCCAGCGCGTACCCGAGGTGCACCCGGCGAGGCAGGCCCGAAGCTGTCATGGAGCCGAATGCTACTCACGTTATGGCCCGGGTCACATCCCCTCGTCCGGCACCGGCTGTTCGATGCCCGCTGGCACTCGCGAGTCGCGGCGAGCCGCAGGTCGGCACGGTTACGCTGTAGGCATGGACCCGGCCCGATCCGTCCGCAGTTCGAGGGCACCCTACGAGGCCCGCCCCGGCCGTCGTGCGGTCGTGGTCCCCGACCTGAGCGAGTTGCAGGGCCCCGTCTCAGGCGTCGTCGAGCTGCCCCACCGGCTGTTCTGGCAACCCGATCGGCACGTCGACCTCGACGTCCCGGGCCTGCTCTCCTGGATGTACGAGACGGTGCTCACCGAAGCCGTTCATCCCGACGAACTGCGCGCCTGGCTGCACGGCCCCACCCTCATCCGGCTGTGGCCCGAGCTGTACGTGCCCCGCGGTGTCCGCCGCGCCTGGGAAGAGAGCCACCCGGTGCTGCGTGCCCGGGACGTCGCCGCCTGATGTCACCGGCGCCGGACCCCTTCCAGCACGAGGTCGCCCGTATCGCGCTCGCCGTGGCCGGCCGGCACGGTTTCGCCCTCGCCGGCGGCCAAGCCCTCATCGCCCACGGCATCGGCGCCCGCCCCACCGAAGACGTCGACCTGTTCACGGACGTCGACGGTGGGGTGACCGCCGCCGCCGAGCTGGTGCACGCCACCCTGCTCGATGCCGGTTTCCAGGTCGAGACCATCGCCGAGCCCACCGAGCTGGACGACGTCTTCTACGGCTTCGAGCACGACATGACCGAGTTCGAGGTTCGCCGCGACGACCAGACCGTGCGGCTCCAGCTCGTACGCTTCGCGCGCAGCGCCAGCCCGATCGTGCTCGACGTCGGGCCGGTGCTGCACCTGGACGACGTGATCGGCACCAAGGTCGCCGCCATGGTCACCCGCGCCCAGCCCCGCGACTACATCGACGTCGCCGCCGCCCTCGGCCGCTACAGCAGGAACGACCTGCTGGGCCTCGCACGGCGGGCCGACCCGGCGCTCACCGACGAAGAGTTCCAGGACGCCCTACAGCGCCTCGACCGCCTGCCCGACACCGTCTTCGCGCTCTACCGCCTCACCCCGGACCAGATCCGCGACCTCCGCCGCGCGTTCTCGGACTGGCCGCGATGACGGGCCCGATCCGGCGCCGTCGCGATTGACCCCCGGCGCATCCGACGCGGTCGGGTCACCCCTCGTCCGGCGACCAGGAGGCCGCCGCCAGGTCCACCCGGTCGCCGCGCAACGGGCACCCCTCGGCGAGCAGCCGTTCCCGGGCCCTGCGCTCGTGCCCCGGCGGCATCCGGCCGGCCGCGTTCACCACCCGGTGCCACGGCACCCCGCCGCCGTGCCGCGCCATGATCGAACCGACCAGCCGCGGCGACGCCCGTCCCGAGCGCTCGGCCAGCGCGTCGGCCACCGCCCCGTACGACATCACCCGCCCCGGCGGGATCCGCTCGACCAGCGCCAGCACCGCCTCGACGTACTCGTCAGGTGTCACGAGCTGCCACGATATGGGAACGCGCCGCGGCGCGGCAGACCGCAGCGCGCAGAATGGTCGGGTGCGCGAAGCAGTCACCTCGGCCCGGCGGATCGTCGTCAAGATCGGTTCGTCCTCGCTGACCACCGCGACGGGCGGCCTGGACGACGCCCGGGTCGACACGCTCGTCGACACGCTCGGCGGGCTCGCCGCCTCCGGCCGGGAGGTGGTGCTGGTCTCCTCCGGCGCGATCGCCGCCGGGCTCGCCCCGCTGCGGCTGCCCCGGCGCCCGCGCGACCTGGCCACCCAGCAGGCCGCCGCCAGCGTCGGCCAGGGCCTGCTGATCGGCCGGTACGCGGCCGCGTTCGCCCGGCACGGCCGCACCGTCGGGCAGGTGCTGCTCACCGTGGACGACGTGACCCGGCGGGCGCACTACCGCAACGCGTACCGGACGCTGCGCAAGCTGCTCGACCTGCACGCCGTGCCGATCGTCAACGAGAACGACACGGTGGCCACCGAGGAGATCCGGTTCGGCGACAACGACCGCCTGGCCGCACTCGTCGCCGCGCTCGTCGACGCCGACCTGCTGGTGCTGCTCTCCGACGTCGACGCGCTCTGGACCGGGAACCCGGCCCGCCCCGGCAGCACGCGGATCACCGAGGTGCACGGCGAGGGCGACCTCGCCGGCGTGGACATCGGCGGGGCCGGTCGCGCCGGGGTGGGCACCGGCGGCATGGTGACCAAGGTCGAGGCGGCCCGGATCGCCACCGGCTTCGGCATCCCGGTGGTGCTCACCGCCGCGCCGCTGGCCGCACCGGCGCTGGCCGGGGAGCCGGTCGGCACGTACTTCCACCCGAGCAGCCGCCGTCCCGCCGCCCGCCTGTTCTGGCTGGCGCACGCCACCGCCCCCCGCGGCCGCCTGCACCTCGACCCGGGCGCGGTGCAGGCGGTGGTCGGCCGCCGCAAGTCACTGCTTCCCGCCGGCATCACCGCCGTCGACGGCGCGTTCACCGCCGGGGACCCGGTCGACCTGGTCGACACCGCGGGCGCGCCGGTGGCCCGGGGCCTGGTGAACTACGACGCGGTGGAACTGCCCGGCCTGCTCGGCCGTTCCACCTCCGAACTCGCCGCGGCGCTCGGCCCGGCGTACGAACGTGAGGTCGTCCACCGCGACGACCTCGTCCTGCTGTGAGCCCCACCGGTGAAGGAGTACGCACGATGAGCGTCGTCGAGCAGGCCCGGCGAGCCCGGGACGCGGCGGAAGCCCTGGCCACGGCCACCCGTACCGTCAAGGACGCCGCGCTGCACGCGATGGCCGACGCGCTCGTGGCGCGTACCCCGGAGGTTCTGGCGGCGAACGCGGCGGACCTGGCGGCCGGGCGCGAGGCCGGGCTGTCCGCGGCCGTGCTGGACCGGCTCGCGCTCGACGAGGGCCGGGTGGCGGCCATCGCGGACGCGCTGCGCCAGATGGCCGCGCTGCCCGACCCGGTGGGCGAGGTGGTACGCGGCTCGACGCTGCCGAACGGCCTGGAGCTGCGCCAGGTGCGGGTGCCGTTCGGGGTGGTCGGCATCGTCTACGAGGGCCGGCCCAACGTGACAGTCGACGCCGCCGGGATCTGCCTGAAGTCCGGCAACGCGGCGCTGCTGCGCGGCTCCTCGTCGGCCGCCCACTCCAACGCCGCGCTGGTCGAGGTGCTGCGCGACGCGGTCTTTGGCGCCGGGCTGCCGGCGGACGCGGTGCAGCTGCTCGACTCCAGCACGCGCGACTCGGTCAAGGAGCTGATGCGCGCCCGCGGCCTGGTCGACGTGCTGATCCCGCGCGGCGGCGCGTCGCTGATCCGCGCCGTCGTCGAGGAGTCGACGGTGCCGGTGATCGAGACGGGCGTGGGCAACTGCCACGTGTACGTGGACGCCGCCGCCGACCTCGGCAAGGCCCTGGCGATCACGCTGAACGCCAAGACCCAGCGGCTGTCCACCTGCAACACCGCCGAGTCGCTGCTGGTGCACCGCGACGTCGCGGACGCGTTCCTGCCGGCCGTGCTGGCCGCGTTCGCCGACGCCGGCGTGACCGTGCACGGCACGCCCGCCGTGGCCGCCCACTCCGACGCCGTGGTGCCGGCCACCGACGAGGACTTCGGCACCGAGTACCTCTCCGCCGACATCTCCGTCGCCGTGGTCGACTCGCTCGACGCGGCGATCGCGCACATCCGCCGGTACGGCACCGGCCACACCGAGGCGATCGTCACCGACTCGCAGCGCACGGCCCGGGAGTTCGTGGCCCGGGTGGACGCCGCCGCCGTCATGGTCAACGCGTCCACCCGGTTCACCGACGGCGGCGAGTTCGGCTTCGGCGCGGAGATCGGCATCTCGACGCAGAAGCTGCACGCGCGCGGCCCGATGGGGCTGCCGGAGCTGACCAGCACCAAGTACGTGGTGACCGGAGACGGCCACCTGCGCTGATCGAACCTGCCCTTTGTGGCCCGCCACCTCGGGGAGGTGGTGGCATCCCCGCACCCACTTCCCCGAACTGGTCCGGGGACGCGCCAGATCGGGGAAGTGGTGGTATCCCAGGGCCTCTGATGCCGCCACCTCGCCGTACTGGTCGAGCACGCGCCAGATCGGGGAAGTGGTGGTATCCGGCGCCTTTGATGCCTCCACTCCCCCGAGCTGGTGTTGATCATCGGTGGCCGGGCTACGCGATCGGGAGTGGATCTCCGTCGGCCGGTGTGGCGGGGTCGACCGGCGGAGTCGTACCGGGCTGCGGCGGTGCGGCGGTCACCTGGGCCGTGGGCTCGGACGGCGGCATGACCAGTGGCGGCAGCCCCGGGGGCACCGGGGCGGCCGGTGGCACCGCGACCGCCGGAGGCAGAGCGGGCTGCACCGGGCCGGGCAGCAGGTCCGCCACCGGCTGCACAGCAGGCCCGGCGCTCTCGCCGGGTAGCAGATCGGGTGTGACGATCCAGGCGGACCACGGCCCCTGCCCGCTGTCCGGCCCGGCCGGCACCTCTACACCAGCCGACGGATCGGGCGCCGCCCCCGATCCGGGCGTGGCATCCGGCTCGACGTCCGGACGGAACCAGGTCTGGGGCCCGAGACCCCGGGCCGGAAACAGGTCCGGCGCGCCGTCCGGACCGACTGACGGCGCGGGCGCGATCCCCGATCCGGCCGACGGCGCGGACGCGGACGGCGGAGGTGTAGACGGTGGAGACGCGGACGGCGGAGACGCGGGCTCGGGGACGGGCGGCGGAGACGTCGATGCGGGGAGCCGGCGCGGGCGCGGGACCGGCACCGCTGGCGGCGCGGGCAGCTCGGCGGTCTGCGGCACCACGAACGGCGCTCCGGACACCGGGGCCTCGGGCGTGTTCGGGCGGCACGCGCGGATCGCCCGCAGCGTGGTGTGCACGTCGAACTGGTGGCCGTCGTCGCTGTCCCAGCCGCCGTCGCTGCGCTGGGTCTCGGCGAGCCGCCGGCGCGCGGACACCAGCAGCCACTGCTCCTCGCCCACGTCGACGCGGCGCAGCGTGGCGGCCAGCCACGCCACGTCGGCCGGGGACATCCGGGGGATCCGGTCGGCCAGCACCGCCTGGATGCGCGCCGACTCGTAGTACATCTGCTGGCGGTGCAGCACCGCGGCGGCGAGCCAGCCGGCGGGCAGGAAGGACGGCCAGCTTCCGTCCGGCGCGAGCTGGGCGGCGAGCGTCTGCGCCGCCGCCTGCACCACACCGGCGTACGCGCCGCCGACCCGGTGGTCGAGCGGCCCGGCGGCCCGTGCGTCGAGTCCGGCCACGGTGAGCCAGAACCCGGCGTTGGCGGTCTGGTAGAGCCGGGCCTCGGGGTCGCCCGGGGTGGCCCACTCGGGGGCGAGCCCGGCCAGTGACGGGTCCTCGTCCCAGCCGCCGTCGGGCAGTTGCCGGGCGGCCAGCCAGTCCAGCGCGTGCCGGGCGGCGGGGCGGCCCAGCGCGCCGAGGTCGTCCAGCTCGGCCAGGCGGAAGCAGGTGGCGTCGACGGAGGCGACCTCGCCGTCGAGGACGGCGGGCCAGCCACCGCCCGGCGCCTGCCCGGCCTCGGCGGCGTCGAGCACGTCGGGCGGCGCCGGGGCGCCGGAGCGCAGCCGGGAGAGGCGGGCGCGGTCCACCGCGTCTCCGTGAGCGACGACGAATCCGATCGCCGCGTCCAAGTCCACCACGGCACTGACGGTACTGGTGCGGCCGAGGTTACGCCTCGGTAGCTCGGTCAGGGCCGGTACCGCCCACCGGCCCTTGAGATCATCCGCCGTTGGGGTGCGCGACCAGGTGTTTGCCCATGCCAGGGGGCACGGAAAGCGCGATGGGCCCGCCCGGAACGCCGGGCGGGCCCATCGACACGACTCAGTACGAGGGCAGCGACGGGTCGATCTGCTTGACCCAGGAGAGCACGCCGCCCTGGACGTGCACCGCGTCGGTGAACCCGGCCGCCTTCAGCGCGGCGAGCGCCTCGGCGGAGCGGACGCCGGACTTGCAGTGCAGCACGATCTGCCGGTCCTGCGGGAACTTCGCCAGCGCCTCGCCGGACAGGATCTCGCCCTTGGGGATGAGTGTCGAGCCGGGGATCCGGACGATCTCGTACTCGGCGGGCTCGCGCACGTCGACCAGGAAGATGTCCTTGCCGGAGTCCTGCCAGTCCTTCAGCTCCAGCGCGGTGATGGTCGAGTCGACCACCGCCTCCTGCGCCTCGTCGGAGACCGCGCCGCAGAAGTCCTCGTAGTCCTCCATCAGGTCGGTGAGGGTCGGGTTCTCGCCGCAGAGCACGCAGTTCGGGTCCTTGCGGACCTTGATCTTGCGGTAGCTCATCTCCAGGGCGTCGTAGACCATCAGCCGGCCGACGAGCGGCTCACCGATGCCGGCGAGCAGCTTGATCGCCTCGTTGACCTGGATCGACCCGATCGACGCGCAGAGCACGCCGAGCACGCCGCCCTCGGCGCAGGACGGGACCATGCCGGGCGGCGGGGGCTCCGGGTAGAGGCAGCGGTAGCAGGGGCCGTGCTCGGCCCAGAACACCGACGCCTGGCCGTCGAAGCGGTAGATCGAACCCCAGACGTACGGCTTGCCGAGCAGCACGGCCGCGTCGTTGACCATGTAGCGGGTGGCGAAGTTGTCGGTGCCGTCGACGATCAGGTCGTACCGGGAGAAGATGTCCCGGACGTTCTCCCGGTCCAGCGCCGTGTTGTGGATCTCCACGTTGACCAGCGGGTTGATCTCGCGGATCGACGCCGCGGCGGACTCGGCCTTGGACCGGCCCACGTCGGAGACGCCGTGGATGACCTGGCGCTGGAGGTTCGACTCGTCGACGGTGTCGAAGTCGATGATGCCGAGCGTGCCGACACCGGCCGCGGCGAGGTAGAGCAGGGCCGGCGAGCCGAGGCCACCGGCGCCGACACAGAGCACCCGGGCGTTCTTCAGCCGCTTCTGCCCCTCCACCCCGACGTCCGGGATGATCAGGTGGCGCGAGTAGCGGCGGATCTCGTCTACGGTCAGCTCGGCGGCGGGTTCGACGAGCGGGGGCAACGACACGGTGGACTCCCCGGGATCGGCGGTGTGACCGCGCCATTGTCGCTCGCCCGGGCGGGGATCGGCCATGATGAGGGACACTCGGCCCGAACTGCGGGACCGGGAATAACTCAGACGCCGTCGGTGGGCTCGCCGGAGTACCGCATCCCCCCGACGTACGGCCAGGCGTTGGGCAGGCAGCCGTCCAGTCCGTACGTCTGCTGCTGCATCACCGGGGCGGGCGCGCCGGGCTCGGGGCACGCCTCGTGCAGTTCGCCGAACTCGTGCCCCACCTCGTGGTTGATCACGTAGGTGCGGTAGACCTCCAGCGGGGCGCCGTAGTCGGGCACCGCAGTCATCCACCGGGCCAGGTTGAGCACGACCCGGCCGGGCAGCCGGCAGGAGGTGTACCGGTCGGTGCGCAGGCCGCCTTCGGCGCACATCCGCTCGGAGGTGACCGGGGTGGCGAGGTAGACGGTGAAGTCGGCCGCGGCGGCCTCGGGCACCCGCTGCACCCGCAGGTCGCCGGACGCGATCCAGCTGCGCGGGTCGCCCAGCACCGCGTCCACGGTGGCGGCGAACTCGTCGGCGTCCTGACCCGTACCCTGCTCGACCTCGACCCGGTAGCGGCGCAGCGGGCCCTCCTGTCCGCGTACCGGAGACCGGCCCTGGGCCACCGCGAACGTGCCGGGGCCGGCGGTGGGATAGCCGGTCGGCGCCGGGGCCGGGACGTCGGCCTCGGCGGCGCCGCGCGCCAGCGACGGTTCGGCGGCGAGCGACGTCCCGCCGTGCCCGGACGGCGGCGCGCTCAGCCGGGTGATGCCGACCGCGCCGCTGACGGCCGCGAGCAGCATCGCCAGCAGCAGCACGGAGCGGCGGCGGCGCCGGCGCATCCGGCGCAGGGTGGGACGCTCGGGCGGCGGCGCGGCGGGGTTGTCGTAAGGGGACGACGACGTCATGACCTCAGCGTGCCATGCAACTCGGGCATTTAGCTGCTTTTGCCGCCTATGCCGCGAATGTTCTTCACAAACCGGTGCTCAGAGAGCCGGCCCGGTGTACCGCTTCCCACCCACGTAGGGCCACGGGTTCGGCCGGCAGCCCTTGAGGAACAGCGTCTGCTGCTGCATCACCGGCGCCGCCCGGCCCGCGCCCGGGCACCCCTCGTGCCGGTGCCCGAGCTGGTGGCCCACCTCGTGGTTGACCACGTAGAGCCGGTAGTCGTCCAGCGGCATCCCGGCGGCGACCAGGTGCGGCGCCGAGGTCCGCCACCGGGCCAGGTTGATCACCACCTTGCCCGGCACCCGGCACGACGTGTACGGCACACCGCCCACCCGGATGTCGATCCCGCCCGCCCCGCACAGCCGCCCCGCCGTGTCGCGGGTGGCCAGGTAGATCGTGAAGTCGTACCGGTCGCCCGGACCGACCCGCTGCAACCGCAGCTTGCCGCCGTCGACCCAGCTGCCCGGGCCGGCCAGTGCCCGCTGCACCGCCTCGCCGAAGGCGGGGACCTCCTCGCCGGAGCCGTTCTCCACCGCCACCCGGTAGCGGCGCAGCGTCCCCGAGCGGCCGAGCACACCGCCGGTCCGCTCGTCGTACGCGAAGGTGCCCCGGCCCTTCGCCGGCCCCGGGCCGGACAGCGTCAGCACCGGCGCGGCCGGCGAGCTGGGCGTCACCGGAGGCGGCGGCGAGACGCTCGGCGTGGACGGCGCCTGCGTGAGGGCCGGGGGCTGGGCGACGAACCCGTCGGTGATCCGGGTCCCCGCGCCCGCCGACGGCAGTTGCACCGCCACGCCGACACCGACCGCGGCGGCGGCGACGAAGGCGCAGACCACGAGCGCGGTGCGCCAGTGACGGAACGAGGAACGGGAGCGGGCGGCACGAGGACGGCGGGAGCTGGGCATCCGGCTCAGCCTGCCATGTCACGCTCCGTTCCGCTCTCCCCCGTTCCGGCCACCAGCGCCGTGGCCTGTGCATTCTCCCGTTCCGGCCGCCCGGCACCCGGCGCGTCGCCCGACGACACGCCCGCGCCCGCCGCCTGCTCCGGCTCCGCCTCGGCGAGCAGCCCCAGCACCGCCCGCGCCACGGTCCGGGGCACCTCCAGCTGGGCCACGTGCCCGACGCCGTCGAGCATCAGCAGTCGGCTGTCCGGGATGACCCGGGCCGCCTGCGGCGCCACCCGCACGTCGACCAGCCGGTCCTGCCGCCCGCCCACCACGAGCGTGGGCGCGCGTACCGCAGCCGCCTGCCGCCAGAGCGCGCCCTCCCCCGGCAGGTACGAACGCAGGAAGCTGCCGACCAGGCCCCGGAACGTCCGCACGTACGCGGCGGCGTAGTGGGCCGCCTCGTACCGGACCCGGATCTCGTCGATCGCCTCCTGCCGGCGCTGCTTGCTGATCCGGGTCAGGTCCGCCACGCACGCCTCCATCACCTGCTGCGCGGTCACCTCCGGACTGAACTGGGCCAGCCGCCAGGCGGCCAGCCGTTCGCCCCGGGGGATCGCCAGCAGCGGGAGCATCCGCCCCTGCAACGAGCGCCGGAAGTCCAGGAACGGCAGGGCGGGCGAGACCAGTGTGAGCGTGCGGACCAGGTCGGGGCGCAGCGCCGCCACCCGGACCGAGATCGCACCGCCGAGCGAGTTGCCGAACAGGTGCACCGGCCCCCGGTCGCTGTGCTCGATCCAGCGGATCACCCGCTCGGCGAAGGCCGGGATGGTGTAGCGCGGCCCCGGCTCGCTGCGCCCGAACCCGGGCAGGTCGATCGCCTGGCCGTCGAGCCGGTCGGCGAGCAGACCGGCCAGGTCGGTCCAGTTCTGCGCCGACCCGCCGAGGCCGTGCACGTACAGCGCGGGCTCCGCGCCGGGGCCGGTGGCCGGTGTGTCGCGGACGTGCACGAGCGTGCCGTCGAGGCGTACGTGCCGGCCCGGCCAGGGCGGCGGGACGTGGTGCGCGGGAAGGCTGTGCTCCGGCCAGAGTGCGGCACGTTTCATGTTTCCAGTCTCCCCCGCACGGGCCGCACCGCACACCGGCTCAGGAGAGCAGCGCCTCCAGCCGCCGGTTCACCGCCGCGAGCGTGGCCCGCACGACCGCCTGCCGGGGATCCCCGGCCACCAGTGCCGAACCGGCCAGCTGCTCCACCCAGCCGTCGCAGACCAGCAGCACCACCACCGTCGCGACCTCGCAGTTGCCGAACGGCACCACCGCGGCGTGCTCCACGAAGCACCGGCCCCGCTCACCGGCCGGGACGACCCGGCCGAGCAGTTCGTCCACCGCGGCGGCCGCGGCCACCGCGCAGAGCCGCAGCACGTACCCGTCGACAGCCGGGCCGGTCGCGTGCCCCTCGGCCGTCCGGTCGCCCGCGACCAGGCGGACCTCGGTGGTGGCGTCCAGGCCGAACGTGCTCACCAGGACGTGCTCGATCACCACCCGGGGCCCCGGCACGCCGCCGGTGTCCAGCGGTCGCGACGGCGCGGTCTCCGTCGTGGTCATCTGCCCACCGGAGTACGACGTACCGAGCGTGACCGGGCTGCCGGTGGACATGCCGGTCGGCGCGGCGGCCAGCGACGTCTCGTCCACCGCGGCCCGGCCCCGGTGGGTGGCCTGCCGGCGGCGGCGCGGCGGCTCGTCGCCGTCGCCGGGCGCCTCGGCCGGGCGCGTGGCGCGGTCGGCGCCGAACCTTGCGTCGCCGGAACGGTTGGCGGCCGGCCGTGCCACGGCGGTACGCGCCGGCGTCTCCTCGCCGGCCGCCTCGTCACCGGTACGGGCCTCGCCCGGCTCGGGCTGTCCGGCGGCACCGGTCTCGCCCGTGCGGGCCGGGCCCGGCGCCGGCTGCGCGCCGGGCGCCCGGGTCTCGCCCGCGCGCGTCTCACCGGAGCGGTCCAGCCGGGCCGACCGGCGGCGCAGCGGAGCCGGCGGCGGCACGGCGGGCGCGCCGGGCAGGTTCTGCGGCGCGGCGGCCAGGCCCATCCGCTCCTGGAGCAGCCGGGCCACCAGGCGGCTCACCTCGGCCGGGTCCGCGCCGTCGGCCAGGTCGAGCCGGAGGCTGTGCGCGCCGGCCGGGGTACGGCGCAGCGCGGCGTCGCGTACGCCCGCCACCTCGCGGACCGCGTCGAGGATCGCGTTGACGTCGAAGCCCTCCGGCCGCTCCCGCAGCGGCGCGGGTTCGTCGTCGCGGCGCAGGTGGGTGGCGATGCGGGCGAGTTCGGGGGTCTCGGCGGACGGTTCCACTGCCGGTGGCTCCGGCACGACTGGCACGTCCGGTTCCGAGGGGACGCGCTGCGGCAGCACGGGGGACGGTTCCTCCGGTCGGGGCTCGGCGACCGCGTCGGCGGCCGGCACCGGTTCCGGTGCGGACCGGCGGGCCGCGTAGGGAGGGGCGCTCGTCGGGTGGGGGGCGGGTGCGCGGTCGAGACGTGGTGCGCCGCCCTGGGCGGGAACGCCCGAGGTCGGCGGCACGACGGCAGCCGCGTCGGCGGGCGGGGCCGGGGCGTACCCACCGGCCGGGGCGGGCGGGGCGCTGGACACCGGCGGCGCGCCGGGCGCGGGCGGGGCACTCGTCGGCGGGGGACCCGGGGGCGTGATCAGCGGGGCGACCGGCACCGGCGGCCCGGCCCAGGAGGGCCGCTCGTAGCCGTGCGGTGGTTCGGCGTCGCCCCGGGGGAGGCGGAACGGGCGGGTCGGCTCGGGCGCCGGCTCCGGCGCGGCCGGGGGCTCGTACCGGCGCGCCGGCTCCGGCCCGGCAGCCGGCTCGTACTGCCGGGGCGCCTCGGACTCGGCGGACGGCGGGTACTGCCGCGTCGCCTCCGGTCCGGGGGCCGGCTCGGCGCGCAGCGGCTCGTACGGCCGTACCGCCTCGGGCCGGGGTGGCTCGTAGGCGGCGGGCGGCTCGACGCGGGCCGGCTCGTACGGCCGCACCGGCTCGTGCGCCCACTCGGCCGCGCGGTCCTCGCGGGCGGTGCGGTGGGCGGCGCTGTCGTCCTCCCACTCGCGCCGCTCGGCGGCGGGCTCCTCGGCGCGGCGGGCGGGTGGCTCCTCCGGGCCTCGGACCGGCGGCTCCTCGGCCCGGCGGGCCGGCGGCTCGTCGGTGCGGGCCCACGGTGGGGCCCAGCCGTCACCCCAGCTCGGGCGGTTCCAGGACGGCCCCGACCAGTCCGGCTCACCGGCCCTCGGGTCGTCGGCCGCCGGGATCTCGGCCGCGGCCCGCGGCTCGGCGGCGGCGGCCCGGCCCTCGGGCGGGTGGACCTCGCCCGGTGCGTGCTCCGGCCGGTTCGCGGCCGGCTGGGTGACGGGCCGGTCCGCCCAGCCCCGGGACAGCGACGGGGTGGACTCGGTGTTCGGCGCGTGGAAGCCCGGCGGCACCTCGAAACCGGAGGCGGCGGCGCCGACCGGCGGGACCTGGAGCGCCGGGGGCGCGGAGGTCGGCCCGCTCTCGGCCCAGCGCGGCGCCCGGACGGCCGGGTCGTCGGCGGCGTGCCGGGAACCGGCGTCCCCCGGGTCGGTCGGCTGCTCGATCGTCGGCGCCGGGCGCGGGGCCGGTACGGCCAGCCGTTCGCCGTCGGTGGGCCGGGGCGGCTCGTCCGCGGGCGGGGCACTGACCGGCGCCTGGCGGGTCACTGGCGACTCCTCCCCGGCGTGGTGCACGCCGTTGACGTGGCGGCCGTTGACGCGCCCCGGTTCCGGCGCGGAGTGGCCGGGCAGCGGGGCCGGCAGGTCGCCGTGCCGGGGCGAGGAGGCGGCCCAGCCGCCGAGGTCGCCGTAGGGCCAGCCGCCGGGCGCCGGAGCGCTGCGGGACCAGCCGTTCGGCGGGGGCGCCCAACCGCCGCCGGTACGGGCCGGTTCGTCCTGCTGGCCCGTCCCGTCGCCGTGCTCTCCCGGGGTGGCGGCTCCGGGTTGCCCTGTTTCACTCACCGCGCGCTCCTTGGTCGCCCCCGCTGAGGCTACCGTGTGGTGACAGTGGCGATAAGTTACAGCGGCGGGCCAATTCCGCGACGGGTTCACGAACCCGGACCGGTTCGGGTGATACGTGCCGGCTCGTACGCAGATACTCGGAGGATCCGATGACCGCAGTGGGGAACGGTGCACAGACCGCCGGTCGGCCCACCCGCCTGCCCCGCTCGGCGCGCCGTAAGCAGCTGCTCGCCGCCGCTCAGGAGGTGTTCGTCGCGCAGGGCTACCACGCCGCCGCGATGGACGACATCGCCGAGCGGGCGGGTGTCTCCAAGCCGGTGCTCTACCAGCACTTCCCCGGGAAGATGGAGCTCTACCTCGCGCTGCTGGACACGCACTGTGACGCGATAGTGGCCAACGTGCAGGACGCGATGAGCGGCACCAACGACAACAAGGAGCGCGTCGGCGCCGCGGTGCGCGCGTACTTCGACTTCGTCGACCACGAGAGCGAGGCGTTCCGGCTGGTCTTCGAGTCGGACCTGCGCAACGACCCGGCGGTGCGGCAGCGGGTGGAGCGGGTCGAGCAGGGCTGCATCGCGGCCATCACCGACACGATCATCTCGGACACCGGGGTCAGCCGCTCGCACGCCGAACTGCTCGCCTCGGGTCTGGTCGGCGCCGCCGAGACCGCCGCCCAGTTCTGGCTCGCCGGCGGCCGCCAGGTGCCCAAGGCGGAGGCCGAAGCGCTGGTCGCGGCCCTGTCCTGGCGCGGCATCGCCAGCTTCCCGCTGCAAGGTGAGTCAGCCTGAACATCGGGCCGCCGGATCGGATAGCCTTCCCACGGTGGCTTTTTCGCCCCAGTTGAGGAGGCACAGTGGAGGTCAAGATCGGCGTGCAGTACGCGCCGCGGGAGCTGGTCCTGGAGAGCGCGCAGTCGCCGGCCGAGATCGAGCAGATCGTGACCGACGCCTTCGCCAAGAGTGAGGGCACCCTCTCCCTGACCGACGAGAAGGGCCGGCGCGTGATCGTGCCGGTCGGCAAGGTCGCCTACGTCGAGATCGCCGAGGCGTCGCCTCGCGCGGTCGGGTTCACCGTTCGCTGATTCCCGCGGCACCGGCCGCCGTGGCGGGCCTCCCGCCACGGCGGCTCAGTTGTTCAACCCGACAGCCGTCATGCGCGCGGCGTGCGCCTCGGTCAGCCGGCGCAGCAGCCCCGGCACGTCCCCGCCGGTCCGCCCGATCAACGCGACGAGCGCGCCCCGGTCGGCGGCGGCCACCCGGCCCGCCTGGGACAGCGCCTCCCCGAGCAGCCGCCGCGCCCACATCGACAGCCGCCCGGCGGCCCGGGGATCGGCCTCGATCGCGGCCCGGATCTCGGCGCCGGCGAACTCGGCGTACCGGGAGTCGTGCAGCACGTCGAGCAGCAGTGTCCGGTCCGGCCCGGCCAGGCCGTCGGCGATCCCGCGCAGGAAGTCGTCGGTGATCGCGTCCCCCACGTACGCCTTCGTCACCGCCTCCGCCCAGTCCCGCGGCTCGGTCGAGTCGTGGTAGGCCCGCAGCGCCTCGACGTAGGGGGCCATCGCCTCCTCCGGGGTGACGCCCCGGGCGGCGAGCCGGTCGGTGAGCCACCGGTAGTGCGCGATCTCGGCGGCGGCCATCTCGCTGAGCGCGGCGCGGCGGCGCAGGTCGGGTGCGAGGCGCGCGTCGGCGGCGAGGCGGTCGAACGCGAGCAGCTCGCCGTAGGCGACGAGCCCGAACAGGTCGGTCGCGGCAGGGTCGGGGACGGCGGGGTCGGGGACGGACACGAGCGCAGGCTACCGGCGCCATCCCTGTGACTCAAGTCACAACGAACCGCCCCGCGTGCACGGCCACCACCTGGGAATCGGGACGCCTCAGGGGCCGTTCAGGTAGGATGAGACAGTTGCCGTGGGCACCGAATCGGTCACTTGCTGATCAACGCCGGTCCCCGACGCGCGTGCGGCCCGGTCCGGCTCGGCGAAATCGCCCCTGACCGCGTGGCCCGCGCCACACCGATCGCGCCCTGAGGACCTGAGGGGCGCACCACGAGAGGGCACCCCCAAATCCATATGAGCGAGCAGATTTCCGGCCAGCCACTGGCCCCCACCGCTCCGGTCCCCCCGGAGGCACCCACGTTCGCCGCGCTCGGCGCGCGGCAGGAAACCGTCGAGGCGCTGGCCGCCGCCGGCATCACCCGCGCCTTCGCCATCCAGGAGTACGCGCTGCCGATCGCGCTGCGCGGCGTCGACCTGATCGGGCAGGCGCCGACCGGAACCGGCAAGACGCTCGGCTTCGGCATCCCGCTGCTGGAGCGGGTGTTCGCCCCGTCCGAGGGCAGCGACGGCGTCCCGCAGGCGCTCGTCGTCGTACCCACCCGTGAGCTGGGCATCCAGGTCGCCAAGGACCTCGACGCCGCGGGCCGCACCCGGGGCGTCCGGGTGCTGCCGATCTACGGCGGCGTGGCCTACGAGCCGCAGATCGAGGCGCTGCGCAAGGGCGTCGAGATCCTGGTCGGCACCCCGGGCCGCCTGCTGGACCTGCAGAAGCAGAAGCACCTGCGGCTCGACCGGGTCCGCGCGCTCGTCCTCGACGAGGCCGACCGCATGCTCGACCTGGGCTTCCTGGACGACGTCGAGAAGATCCTGGCGATGCTGCCGGAGGACCGGCAGACCATGCTGTTCTCGGCCACCATGCCGGACCCGATCGTCGCGCTGTCCCGGCGCTTCCTGCGCCGCCCGGTGACGATCCACGCCGGGCACACCGCCGAGACCGGTCCGTCGCCGCAGACCAAGCAGCTCGCGTACCGCACGCACTCGCTGAACAAGGTCGAGATCGTGGCGCGCATCCTCCAGGCCGAGGGCCGTGGGCTGACCATGATCTTCACCCGCACCAAGCGGGCCGCCGACCGGGTCGCCGAGGATCTCGACTTCCGCGGCTTCGCCGTCGCCGCCGTGCACGGTGACCTCGGTCAGGGCGCGCGCGAGCGGGCGCTGCGGGCGTTCCGCGCCGGCAAGATCGACACGCTGGTCGCCACCGACGTGGCGGCGCGGGGCATCGACGTCACGGGCGTCACGCACGTGATCAACTACGACTGCCCCGAGGACCAGGACACCTACACCCACCGCATCGGCCGTACCGGCCGGGCCGGGGCCACGGGTTCCGCGGTGACGTTCGTCGACTGGGACGACATGCCCCGCTGGCGGATCATCGACAAGACGCTCGGGCTGGACATGCCCGAGCCGCCGGAGACGTACCACACCTCCGCGCACCTCTACACGGACCTGGCCATCCCGACGGACGTCAGCGGCACGCTGCCGACCGCCGAGCGCACCCGCGCCGGTCTGTCCGCCGAGGTCGAGGAGGACCTCGGCGGCGGCGGCCGGTCGCGCCGGGGTGCGCGGCGCGGTGACAGCCGGGGCCGCGAGCGTGGCGACCGCGACCGCGGCGACCGCGGTCGGGGCCGGGGCGGCGACGGCGGTTCGTCCGCCGGTTCGCCCGCCGCGCAGGCCGACGCCGGGGACGACGAGACCCCGCGTACGCCGCGTCGCCGGCGTCGTCGCCGGGCCGGTGAGACGGTGGCCGGTGAGCCGACCGCGGTGATCGGCACCGAGGGCGCGGCCGAGACCGCCGCCGCACCGCAGCCCACGGAGGGCGAGGCCGCGAGCGCCAAGCCCCGTCGCCGTCGCCGTCGCCGCAGCGGCAGCACCGGCGCACCCGCCGAGGCCACCAACGCCGACTGACCGACACCAACGGAAACGGCCTCCCGGACCCCGGTCCCGGAGGCCGTCCCCATCCCCGCCCCCTCCCCTCCCCGCCCCTCCCCTCATCGCGTCGATCATGAAGTTGGCGGCGCGACACGCCGTGTCCGGGTGCCGCCAACTTCATGATCGACGGGGTCGGGGTCGGAGCGGGCGAGTGGGAGCGCGGGGAGAGCAGGAGAGGTAGGTACTGATGCCGGAAGCGTTGGACTCGGCGCTGGCCGAGGTGCGGGCGTTGCTGCTCGCGCCGGGGCTGACCCGCGCGGTCGCCGCCGGGCGCCGCCGTGGGCAGCGTCCCTCGGTGGTACGCGCGGAGCTGCGCCCGGTCACGCTGAAGGCCGGTCCCCGGTTGCAGATCGCCGTCTCCGACGGATCACGGCCGCACACCCGCAACGTGGCACCGGGTACGGAGGCCGGCGCGGCGGTCGACGAACTGCTCGCCGAGCCGTTCGGCAACTGGCACGTCGAGACCGCCGACGCCACGCTCCAGCTCCGGGTCACCAAGTCCGGCGAGGCGCAGGTGCACCGCGCGGCCGCCAGCCGTCCGGCCGCCGAGCCGGGCGGGCACGACCGGTCCAAGGAGTGGCTGCTCGATCCCGGCGATCCCCTGTTCCGGGAGATCGGCGGCTCGGCGGCCAAGCGCCGGCAGGTCGACGCGTTCCTGCGGGCGCTCGCGGCCACGCTGCCCGACGACCTCACCGGCCCGCTGCGGGTGGTGGACCTGGGCTGCGGCAACGCGTACCTGACCTTCGCCGCCTACCGCTACCTGGTCCAGCGCGGCCTGGACGTGACGCTCGTCGGGGTCGACGTCCGCGAGGACCAGCGCCGCCGCAACACCGAGCTGGCCGAGCGGCTGGGCTGGGCCGACCGGGTCGGGTTCGTGGCCGGCACCATCGCCGAGGCGCCCGTCGAACCGGCGCCCGACCTGGTGCTGGCGCTGCACGCCTGCGACACCGCGACCGACGAGGCGCTGGCCCGGGCGGTGCGCTGGGACGCCCGCTGGGTGCTCGCCGCGCCCTGCTGCCACCACGACCTGGCCGCCCAGCTCCGGGCCGGTCAGGCGCCCGCGCCGTACGAGCTGCTGACCCGGCAGGGCATCCTGCGGGAGCGGTTCGCCGACGTGCTCACCGACTCGCTGCGGGCCGCGCTGCTGCGCCTGCACGGCTACCGCGCCGAGGTGGTGGAGTTCGTCGACTCCCAGCACACGCCGCGCAACCTGCTCATCCGGGCACGCCGGACGGCGGGTGCGCCGTCCGGCGCGCAGCGCGCGGAGTATCGCGAGCTGGTCGGCCAGTGGGGTGTCACGCCCCGGCTGGAGACGTTGCTGGCCGAGGCGCGCTGAGCCGCGGCGGTCCTACCGCCCCCGGTCGCCCCGGTTGCGGTCGCCCCGGTCCAGCACCGACACCCGCTCACCGGCGCTCCGGTGCGGCGGCCACTCGCCGTCGTGCGACGCGCTCGGGAACGGCACCACCTTCCCGGACTGCTCGGCGTTCCCGGCGGCGGCGAAGGCGTTCCACGAGATGTCCACGAGCATCCGCTTCAGCTCGGCGTGCCGGACCGCGGCGTTGCGCTGCAACGCCATCCGCGCTCCCAGCACCACCGAGGCCAGCGTCGTGCAGATCGCGCCGGTCGCGGCGATCAGGTGTACGCCGGTCGCATCGCCACCGCGTACCGCCAGCACCAGCAGCCAGATCCAGAAGCCGAGCGCGAACACCGCGGCCTTGGCTACGAAGAAGAGGCTCACCGCCCCGGGGCGATGCGGTACGGGACGGTCCGGCTCGGCCATGCTGTTCCTCCATCGACTCCCAGGGTTTCCTCAGCCTATTACCCGAAGCGCATTGCCCGAAGCACGCTTCCGTAGTTGTCGGGTCTCGCCGACGGGACCTCCGGACCGATCAGTCAGTTACTTCTCCGGTCCGGCGTACTAGGCTCGGTGCGCGAGCCGGGCCACCGGAGGAAGGGGACAGATCCACCAGGGATGGGTTCCGCAGACGTTTCGCCACAGATGGCCTTCGCGCGCTTCGTACGCCGGGCCATCGACGCCGCGCGCGAGGAGCGCGGCTGGACGGTGACCGACCTCGCCACCCACACCGGTGTCGGCCGCTCCACGGTGTTCCGCTGGCTGGCCGGAGACTGGCAGGACTATCCCGAGCTCGCGAAGGTCCGCGGCTTCTGCGCCGCCCTCGACCTGCCCGTGGCGGCCGCGTTCCGCGCGCTGGGCCTGCCCGACGCCGGGCCGGTGCCCCGCCGCCGGGGCGCCGAGGACGGCCCGGTGGAGGCCGACGTGCGGGTCATCCTGGATCGGCTCGCCGACCCGAACGTGCCCGCCGAGGAGAAGCACCACATCCGCGATCTGCTCCGCTACCTGGCCCGCCGCCCGGTCCGCCGGGCCGGCTGACCTCCCGGCCGCCGACGCCCGCGACTCAGGCCACGGTCAGCGTGAACTCGGCGGTCCGCACCACGCCGCCGACCTGGAAGTCCAGGAACATCCGGTAGCTGCCCGGCCCCGGCGCGGTCAGCCAGAACGTCACGTCGTCGCCGTCGCGCACCGGCTCCGGGTGCACGTGCAGGTAGCCGAGGTCGCCCTCACGCAACGCCACCAGATGCCCGTACGCCCCGAGGTACGGCTCCAGCGCCGCCGCCGCGCCGTCCGCGCCGGTGACCCGGAACCGCAGCGGCACCGACTTCCCCACCTCCGGCGTGCCGGCGTACCCGACGGTGAACCCGTCGACAGTGGCCGACGTGGCGGCGGCGGGCAGCGGCCGGGGCCGGTACGCGCCGGACGCGGTCAGGTCGGCGCCGAGCACCACGGCGACCTGGCGCCCGTCGTCGGCCACCGCCGTGAAGTCCGCGTACATCCGCCAGGGGCCGGCCTCCGGCGCCGTGATCGGCACCGACCAGGTGCCGTCGGCGGCCATCGTCGGGTGCAGGTGCCGATAGCCGCTGAGGTCACGCCGGACCATGATCACGTGCATCGGCTTGTCGTGCACGACGGCGAACCGGGTGACCGCCCGGCGCTGGTCGTCGCGGATCTGGAAGCGCAGCTCACCGGCGCGGCCCGCGACCAGCTCGGTCGACGGCACGAGCGTGTAGCCGGCCGAGGTGATCGACAGTCCGGTCGCGCCGTCGCCGCCGCCCTGGGTGACCGTGGCGCCGTCGTGCGTGTGCGCGCCGGTCCCGGGTGAGTGGGCGTGCGCGCCACCGTCGGCGCCGCCCGTGGCGACCCCGCCGGCCGTCGCGCTGCCGGGCCGGGCCGGGTCGGCCGGCGCGTTCATCCGCCCGAGGCCGAAGCCGAGCAGGACGGCGAGCACCAGGCCGCCCACCACCAGGGCCAGCCGCAACGTCTCCCGGTCCACCACGGCGGGTCCGGCCGCAGCCGCCCCGGCCGAGCCACCCGCGCCGTCCCCGGACCGCGTCGCGGGGGCGTCGGAGCCGGCCTCGGAGTCGTCGGGGACGACGCCGGTGCCGGACGTGACCGACGACGACTCAGGCACCGCCGCCGACCAGCTCGTAACCCGCCTCGTCCACGGCGGCACGCACGGACTCGTCGGACAGCGGCGCCGCGCTGGTGACAGTGGCGGTGCCGCTGGTCAGATCGATGCGGACCTCGTCGACACCGGGCAGCGCGGACAGCTCCTCGGTCACCGCCTTGACGCAGTGTTCGCAGGTCATCCCGGTCACGGTGTACGTCTGGACGACGGGTCGCTGCTCGGTCATGGCCCCACGGTACCGCCGCCCGGGCACGGGCCAGACGACGGTCCGCCGACGGTGGTGACGCTCGCATTCCGCCCGGCCCGGGAACTTTCCGCGCAGGCCGGGGGACGGGTCAACCGGCCACCGCGAGTGCCAGCGGCAGCACGTCCGGCGCGCCGGCCCGGCGCAGCAGCCGTGCCACCATGGCCATCGTCCAGCCCGAGTCGACCAGGTCGTCCACCAGCAGCACCGGCCCGTCCAACCCCGGCAGCGCGCCGGCCAGCTCGTCCGGCAGGTGGAAGGCGTCGTGCAGCGCGCGTACCCGCTGGGCGCTGTTGCCCCGCGGTCCGCCGGCCCCGGCCGGGCCGGTGGGGTCGACCCGGCCGAGCAGCGGCAGCCGGCCCACGGCGGCGATCCGCTCGGCCAGCGAGCCGACGAGCAGCGGTCGCGTCCGGGAGCCGACCGCCACCACGCCCACCGGCCGCCGGGGCCACGGGTCGTCGCCGTGCGCCCACGCCTTCAGCACCTCGACCACGGCGGCCACCACGTCGTCGGGCACCGGGCCGTCCGGCGCCTCCGGCCCGACCAGCCCGCGCAGCCGCCCGCCCCACCCCAGGTCGGACAGGCGCCCCACGGCCCGGCCGGGCAGCGTCTGCTCCGCCGGGGGGATGCGGCCCTTCAGGGGTACGCCGACCGCCTCCAACCCGGTGGGCCAGAGCTTCTTGGGCGGGATCGGCACGCCGGGGCGCCCGAGGAACGTCTGCGCGGCGGTCAGCGCCTGCTCGGAGACGGCGGCGTCGAACAGCGGGCCGGCGCAGTTGTCGCACCGGCCGCAGTCGGCCGCCCCGCTGTCGTCCAGCCCTTCCCGCAGGTAGCGCATCCGGCAGGCGGACGTCGAGGCGTACTCCCGCATGGCCCGCTGCTCGGCGGCGCGCGCGTCGGCGACGCGCCGCAACCGGGCCTCGTCGTAGACCCAGGGCTCGCCGGTGGCGAGCCAGCCGCCGCGCACCCGGCGGACCGCGCCGTCCACGTCCAGCACCTTGAGCATCAGCTCCAGCCGGGCGCGGCGCAGGTCGACCACCGGCTCCAGGGCCTGGGTGGAGATCGGCCGTTCGGTGTCCAGCGCGGCGAGCACGGCGCGGACCTGTTCCTCGGGCGGGAAGGCGAGCGAGGCGAAGTACCGCCAGATGGCCGCGTCCTCGACGCCGGGCAGCAGCAGCACCTCGGCGTGCTCGACGGCCCGGCCCGCGCGGCCGACCTGCTGGTAGTAGGCGATCGGCGAGGGCGGCGCGCCCAGGTGCACGACGAAGCCGAGGTCGGGCTTGTCGAAGCCCATGCCGAGGGCGCTGGTGGCGACCAGGGCCTTGATCTTGTTGTCCAGCAGGTCCTGCTCGGCGGCCCGCCGGTCGGCGTCCTCGGCCTGCCCGGTGTAGGAGGCGACCGACCAGCCCCGGCCGCGCAGGAAGTCGGCCGTCTCGGTGGCCGCCGCGACGGTGAGCGTGTAGACGATCCCCGAGCCGGGGAGCCGGTCCAGGTGGTCGGCCAGCCAGGCCAGGCGGTGGGCCGGGCTCGGCAGATCGAGTACGCCGAGGCGCAGCGACTCGCGGTCCAGCGTGCCGCGCAGCACCAGCGCGTCACCGAGCTGCTCCGCCACGTCCTGGGTGACCCGGGCGTTGGCGGTGGCGGTGGTGGCCAGCACCGGCGTGCGCTCGGGCAGGTTGGCCAGGAACGTGCGCAGCCGCCGGTAGTCGGGGCGGAAGTCGTGCCCCCAGTCGGAGACGCAGTGCGCCTCGTCCACCACGAGCAGCCCGGTGGTGGCGGCGAGCTTCGGCAGCACCCCGTCGCGGAAGTCGGGGTTGTTCAGGCGCTCCGGGCTGATCAGCAGCACGTCGACCGCACCGGCGTGGATCTCGGCGGTGATCTCGTCCCACTCGTCCAGGTTCGCCGAGTTGATCGTGCGTGCCCGGATGCCGGCGCGGGCGGCGGACTCGACCTGGTTGCGCATCAGCGCCAGCAGCGGCGAGACGATCACCGTCGGCCCGTGCTGGTTTCCCTCGCGCAGCAGCGCGGTGGCCACGAAGTAGACGGCCGACTTGCCCCAGCCGGTGCGCTGCACGCAGAGCACCCGCCGCCGGTCGACCACGAGCGCCTCGATGGCCCGCCACTGGTCCTCGCGCAGCCGGGCGTGGTCACCCGCCAGCCGCCGCAGCACCGCCTCGGCGCGTTCCCGCACGGCCGTCCGATCCTGGCTCATCCGGCATTTCTACCAGGGACGGCCGACGCTGCCGGCGGACCGGGCGACGAGCTGGGCGGCGGACCGGGCGCCGGGGCGGGCGGCAGGAAGATCAACAGCTCGCGCAACGAGTCCGTCGCCGCCGCCGGCAGCAGGCACCGCGAGGCCAGTTCCTCCATCGACGTGTACGGGCCGCGCATCCGCCGGTCGACCACCACGTGCTGCGCCTGCGACCGGGTCAGTCCGGGCAGCCCGGCGATCACGTGGTCCGGCACCGAGTTGACGTCCACCAGTCCGCCGTCGTCGTACGCCCGGGGCAGATCGGGTCGCCCGATGCGCAGGTCGTCCCGCGCCGACGGGTACTGGTAGAGCAGGTAACGGGCGTACTCCCGGCGCAGCCGGTTGCGGTCGGCGTACGGCCGCCCACGCCAGAGGCCCCGCAGCCAGGCGAGCAGCCGGCCGTTGAGCAGCACCACGTGCGGGACGCCCGCCGCCCAGGTGGTCAGCCAGATCACCATCAGGGTGGCCTCGGGCGCGCTGACCTCCTCGGTCTCGCTGCTGCCGATGACCACCACGAACGTCACGGCCACGGTCAGGTAGTAGACCGCGGCGAGGACGCTCCCCCAGCCCCGGCGCCAGACCCCGTAGAGCAGCACCACCAGCCAGGTGAGCATGCCGAACGAGAACAGGGCGACGAGCGCGCCGCCCACCGTCGCGACGACGCTCAACCAGCCGGGCACACCGGACGGACGCCTGGACGGCGGCACGGCGCCGATCAGCGGCGCGACCGGGGGCGACACCCAGGGCGGCAGGCCCGCCGGCGGATCACCCGGGCCGGCCGGCGGCGGGAACGGACCGCCCGGCTGCGCCGAGACGGTGAACTGGACCGGAACGGTGAGCTGGGCCGAGACCGGGGGCGGGGCGGTGGGCGGAGGCGGGGCAGCCGCCGGATTCACGGGCAGCGGCCGGGCCGATGCCTCGGCCGGGTTCGTGGGCGGCGGCTGGGCCGGCGCTTCGGCAGGGGATTCGACGGCGGCCGGAATCGGCTCCGGGTCGCCCGCCCAACTCCCGCCCGCCCCGGCCCGTTCCGGACGCGCCTGCGGCAGGAGGTCCGGATCGGCGCGCAGGATCCGCCGGTGCAGATCCTGGAGCGCCCCGCCCGGCTCGATGCCGTACTCGTCGCGGAGCAGCCCCGCGTAGTCACGGTAGGCGGCCAGCGCCTCGGCCTGCCGTCCACTGCGGTGCAGCGCCAGCATGAGCTGGTGACGCAGCCGTTCCCGGACCGGGAACTCGGCGACCAGCTCGACCAGCCGGCCGACCAGCTCGCCGTGCCGGCCGTCGGCCAGCTCCAGTTCGGTACGCGTCTCCAGCGCGACCGCGCGCAGCTCCACCAGCCGGTGCCGGGCCGTGTCGAAGTACGCGCCGGCGAACCCGGTGAACGGCTCCCCCTGCCACAGCTCCAGCGCGGCGCTCACCTCGGCCAGCGCCTCCGCCGTACGCCCGGCCGCCTGCGCCGCCCGCGCCCGCCGCACACCGCGCTCGAAGCGCGCCACGTCCACCGCCTCCGGCGGCACGCGCAGCAGGTATCCGGCGTCGGTGAGGGTGAGCACCCGGGCCGGCGTACGCGGTGACCGGTCGGGTTCCAGCATCCGGCGCAGACCGGCCACGTGCTTCTGCACCACGTTGAGGCCGTTCACCGGCGCCTCGTCCGGCCAGACCGCCTCGACGATCTGCCCGGTCGGCACGGGACGGCCCACGGCGAGCAGCAGCACGGCCAGCACGGCCCGCTGCTTGGCCGGGCCCAGATCGAGTGGTCGGCCGGCGTACCAGGCCCGCTGCGGGCCGAGGAGTTCGAAGCGCAGCGCCTCTGACATGCGAGTTTCCGCCCCCGTACCGACTGCCTTCGCCCACCGTGGCCGACGGCAGTCGGACGGCAGCATATCGGCAGCGAGGCCGCCGTGACGGCTGCCGATACTTACCCGGCAACAATCACCTGGGAAAGTGAGTCGAACACCATGACGCAGCGATTCGGATCCGTCGTGAGCCTCCGGCGGACCGCGGCCCTCGCGACGGCCGTGCTGGCCACCGCCGTCCTGTCCGCGGGGTGCGGGACCGGGGACGCCACCGAGGGCACCGGGCCCGCGCCCAGCCCGTCGGCCGACCCCAAGGCCGCGCTGCTGGCCGCCGTGCCGGACGAGAAGGACCCGGCCTTCCGGTTCACCACGATCGAGGGCGCGGACAAGTTCGACGGGGTGGTCGACCCGGCGGCGCGCGGCCTCGAGCTGTCCATGTCGGAGAAGAGCAAGGACCCGGAGTTCACCATGGGGATGACCTTCCGCGTGATCGAGGAGGACATCTGGATGCGGGTCAAGATCACCGGCATGGCCGGCCTGCAGGACATGATGAAGCTGCCCAAGCGCTGGATGCTCCTGGACCGCACCAAGCTCGACGACGCCTCCGACGTGCCGGTCTACCAGAACGCCGACCCGGCCAACATGGCCGCCGTCATCCGGACCGCGGAGACGGTCGAGGACCGGGGCGACGGCACGTACGCCGGCTTCGCCGACCTGACCGCGAACGCCGACATCCGCGAGAGCTTCACCACAGTGGACGTGGCCGCGCTCGGTGACGCGGCGAAGAAGGTGCCGTTCACCGCTGTGGTCGGGCCGGACGGGAACCTCACCTCGCTGACCCTGGAGCTGCCGGCCTCAGGCAAGCAGAAGGCGATGAAGCTGGTCGCCAAGTACTACGACTTCGGCAAGGCGCCGAAGCTCACCGCGCCGACGGGCGCGCAGGTGCAGAAGGCGCCGGCGTCGGCGTACGAGATGCTCAACGGCTGACCACGACGTACGCGCGAGGGGCGGTGGCCGCACGGGGGGCCACCGCCCTTCCGCGTGTCAGCGGCCGAGCACGGAGCCGCCGTTGACGCCGAGCACCTGCCCGGTGACGTACCCGGCGGACGGGCCGACCAGGTAGCGCACGGCGGCCGCGATGTCGTCCGGCACACCGGCCCGGCCGACGAGCGTGGCGGCGACCCGCTTGGCGTGTCCCTCCGGCGTCATCCGGTCGCCGAAGAACTCGGTCTCGGCGACGTAGCCGGGGCTGACCACGTTCACGGTGATCTGTTCCGGACCGAGCTGGGCGGCCAGGTCGTACGCCCAGCCGTGCAGCGCGGCCTTCGCGGCCGAGTACGGCCCGGCGCCACCGCGCTGCGCGGCGATCGAGCTGAGCAGGACCACCCGGCCGCCGGGACGGCGCAGGGCGGGCAGGAGCGCCTCGGTGAGCAGGACGGCGGTCAGCACGTTCGCGTCCAGGTTGGCCCGCCACCAGTCCGCCACCCCGCCGAGCGAGTCGGTCGACCCGCCGAGGTAGCCGCCGGCGTTGTTGACCACGGCGTCCACGGCCCGTTCCCCGACGGCGTCCACCACCGCCCCGACCTGCCCCGGATCGGTCAGGTCAGCGGCGACGGCAGTGACCGCCCCGTCCCGCCCGCTCTCGGCACGGATCCGCCGCGCCGCCGATTCGAGCACGTCGACGCGCCGCCCGACGACGAGAACGTCGAGCCCGTCGGTGACGAGCCCACGCGCCACCGCAGCCCCGATCCCGGTCCCACCCCCACTGACGACCGCCAGCCGCCGCAGCTCCCCCATGACGTCTCCCTCCCAGCATCCCGTTCCCGCGTCCCCACCCCGGCCCTGTCCCGGGCGATCATGAAGTTAGCGCCATCGGACACGGCGTGTCGCGGCGTTAACTTCATGATCGCCGGGGCCGGGGTGGGCGGGGGGTCGGCGGGGGCGGGTCAGCGGGGGCGGCGGAAGGCGGTCAGGACGGGGGCCAGGCGGGTTCGCAGGCTGGCCAGGCCGCCGGGGAAGAAGTAGACGGCCAGGATGAAGACCGTGCCCAGGACGAACAGGGGCTGGCTCAGCGGGTGGCTGAGGAACGCGGGCAGGCTGTTCACCGCGTCGCTGCTGCCGAACGCGGTGAGCCGGTGGTCCAGGTACATGTAGAGGACGCCGCCCAGCACCGGCCCCCACCGCGTACCGGGGCCGCCGAGCACCACCATGACCAGCAGCGACAGCGTCAGCTCCGACGAGGTGATGTGCGGGCTGGCGCCGCCCACGATCAGCACGTAGACGACCCCACCCGCCGACGCGAGGCCACCGGCGAGCGTGAACGCGACGAGCTTGAACCGGTACGGGTCGAGCCCGAGCACCCCGATGCGCCGCTCGTCGTCGCGCAGGCCGGCCAGCACCCGCCCGGTCGGCGAGGCGCTGACCCGGTGCACGACCAGGACGACGATCGCCAGGTACGCCAACGCCAGCCAGTAGAGGTTCACCGTGTTGGTGACGCCCACGAGCGCCGCCGGCAGCCCGGAGACGTCGAGCGGCAACCCCTCCTCGCCGCCGGTGAGGCCGCCGAAGTCGCGGGCCACGAGGATCGCCCCGACCTGCGCGAACGCCAGCGTCACCATGGCGAACGCGATGCCCACGGTCCGCAGGGCGACCGCCCCGAGCAGCGCCGCGAGCGTCGTGCCGCCGATCACCGTGAACACGGCGGCCTGCCACAGCGGCAGCCCGGCCTTGGTGATCAGGATGTCGGTGCCGTAGACCCCGGCGGCGAAGTAGAGGGCGTGGCCGAACGAGAGCATCCCGGTACGCCCGAACAGCAGGTCGTAGCCGGCCGCGAGCCCGCCGAACACCAGGCAGATGGCGAGCAGTTGCAGCGTGCCCGGCGAGTTCAGCGGCCCCTCGAAGATGCCGGGCAGGTGCAGTGTGGAGTACGGCAGGATCGCCGCCACCACGAGCGCGACCAGCGGCAGGTACGGGCGCAGTCCGTGCCAGCGGGCGCGGCCGGGGGTCAGCTCGTCCGGCACCGCCGCCGGGGGTGCGGGCGCCTCGGCGCTCTTGACCTCGGTCATGCGTGAGCCACCTTTCCGGCCAGGCCCTGCGGACGCAGCAGCAGCACCACGGCGAGCAGGCCGACCACGCACAGGTCGCCCAGCCCGGACGTGCCGTAGTAGTTGACGAACTGTTGCAGCAGCCCCACCGCGACCGCCGCGTACGCGGACCCGACCACCGAGCCCATCCCGCCGATCACCACCACGATGAACGCGAAGATCAGCAGCGAGCCGCCCTGTCCCGGCGAGACGGTGCCGAAGTAGACGCCGCCGAGCGCGCCGGCCAGCGCGGCGGCGGCCCCGCCGATGGCGAAGACCAGCGTGAACGCCTTGCGCACGTCGATGCCGAGCGCTGTCACCATCTCCCGGTTCTCCACGCCGGCCCGGATGATCAGGCCGTACCGGGTCCAGCGCAGGAACGCCAGCAGCGCGCCGAGCACCACAGTGGCGGCGACGATCAGCAGCAGCCCGGCGTTCGGTACCTGGGCGCCGAACACCCCTGTCACGCCCCGGCTCCAGTCCGGCCGCGGGAACGGACGCGGGTCCGCGCCCCAGGTGGCCTGGAGCAGCGCCACCCCGGCCAGCGACAGGCCGACGGTGACCAGCACCTGTTCGATGGTGCGGGAGTACAGCGGCCGGATCAGCACCAGCTCCACGAGCACCGCGACGAGCGACCCGGCCAGCACGCCGAAGACGACGGCCAGCACGAAGCCGAAGCCGTCCGGCCCGGCGCCGGGCAGGTTGCCCGCCGCCCACCACGTCGCGTACGCGCCGACGCCGAGGAACAGCCCGTGCGCGAAGTTGAGCACGTCGGCGAGGCCGAAGACCAGGGAGAGGCCGGAGGCGACGAGGAAGTACAGCGCCGCCAGGCCGAGCCCGGTCAGCGTCAGCAGGACCACTGTGTTCATGCCGTGCCGCCTTTCGTTCGCGACTGCGGGGCTCGCAAACCCGGCTCACTCCTCGCGCTCACCGGCACCTCCGCCGAACCCACGCCCAGCAGCGACTTGGTCAGCGCCGTCTCCAGCAGCAGTTCCTGGGCGTCGCCGGTCCAGGCGACCTTCCCGGCGGAGAGCACCACCGCGTCGGTCGCCAGCCGCCGTACCACCGCCAGGTTCTGCTCGACCAGCAGCACCGGCACGGATTCCGCCACCCGTTCCAGCACCTCGGCCACCTCGGTCACCACCTTCGGCGCCAACCCCTTCGTCGGCTCGTCGACCAGCAGCAGCCGGTTGTCGTTCAGCAGCACCCGGCCGATCGCGAGCATCTGCTGCTGCCCGCCGGACAGCGAGCCGGCCCGTTGCCGTCCGCGCCGCTCCAGCTCGGGGAAGAGAGCGAAGACCTTGTCGTACGCGGGCGTGACGCCCCGCCGTTCGGCCAGCCGCAGGTTCTCCGCCACGGTGAGCGCGGCGAAGACGCAGCGGTCCTCCGGCACGTAGCCGAGGCCGTCCCGGACCAGCCGGTGGGTGGGTCGGGCGAGCAGGCTGCGCGCCCCCATGCGTACGCTGCCGCGCACCTCGCCGCCGCGCGGCGTCAGCCCGACGATCGCGCGCAGCGTGGTGGTCTTGCCGACGCCGTTGCGTCCGAGCAGCACCGTGACGCCGGTCGGCGCGACCTCGAACGACACCCCCTGGAGGATGTGCAGTCCGGCGATCCGCACGGACAGGTCCGCCACGGACAGGACAGGTTCGGTCACAGCGCCGCCTTTCGTTCGCGACTGTGGGGCTCGCAAACCCGGCTCACTCCTCGCGCTCACAAGGCCTCCCCCAGGTACGCCTCCTGCACGGTGGCGTTCGCCATCACCGTGTCCGGGGTGTCGCACGCCAGCAGCGCGCCGTGGTGCATCACGGCGATCCGGTCGGCCAGCTCCAGGATCACGTCCATGTGGTGTTCCACCATGAGCACCGCCCGGCCGCTGTCCCCGGTCAACGACTTGATCACGCTGACCAGCTCGGGCACGTCCTCGGCGCTCACCCCGGCCATCGGCTCGTCCAGCAGCATCACCCGGGGTTCACCGGCGAGCAGCAGCGCGATCTCCAGCTTGCGCTTCTCGCCGTGGGCCAGGGTGCCGGCCAGCGCCGTACCCCTGTGGTGCAGGCCGACCCGGTCGAGCGCCGCGTCGGCGGCGGCGGCCACCTCCCGGTCGGCCGCCGCCCGCCGCCACAGCTTCATCGAGCCACCCCGGTGTGCCTGTACGGCGAGCCGGACGTTCTCCCGCACGCTCAGCGAGCCGAAGACCGAGGACGCCTGGAAGGTACGTCCCAGGCCGAGCCGGGCACGCCGGTGCGGCGGAAGCGCGGTGATGTCCGCGCCGTCCAGCAGGACCGTGCCCTCGGTGGGCCGGCGCAGGCCGGTGATCAGGTTGAACAGGGAGGTCTTGCCGGCGCCGTTGGGCCCGATCACGCCGAGGAACTCCCCCGGCGCCAGATCGAGGTAGACGGAGTCGACGATGGCGACCTCACCGATCCGCCAGGTCAGACCGCGGGTGGCGAGCACGGGTCAGCCCTTCATCTGCGCGACCGGCGGCGCGCTCTCGTCACCGGTGAGCGACTTCTGCGCGGTCGCGGTGAAGGCGGTGCCGCTGCCGGTGAGCTTGGCCTGGTACATCGGCTGGAGCAGGGCGTGGTCCTCGGCGCGGATCTTCATGGTGCCCTTGACGCCCTCGAACTCCCAGCCCTCCAGCGCCTTGACCATCTTGTCCACGTCGTCGCCGCCCTCCTGCACGGCGCGGACGACCATCTGCGCGGCGGCGAACCCGTCCGGGTGGAACAGGTCGAGCGTGCCGCCCGGCACCTTCGCCTTCGCGGCCTTGGCGGCCTCGGTGTCGCTGGCGCCGTCGAAGTAGTGCGACAGGAACGAGATCTTGCTGCCGGCCGCGCCGAACGTCGGCCACGAGGCGCGGATGTCCAGGCCGGTGACGACGGTGGTGGAGGCGAGGACGCCCTGCTGGTCGAGCGTCTGCCACATGGCGCCGGCGGTGGTGCCGGCCCAGGCGACGAAGAGCAGGTCCGGCTTGGCGGCCTTGATCTGGCTGGCGAACGGCGTGAACTCGGTGGCGCTGGCCGGGGCCCGGACGCTGCTCACGTTCGCGCCGGCGCCGCCGATCACGGCCTTCACGGCGGCCTCGTTGGCGTCGCCGAACGCGCCGTCCTGCGCGAACACCACGACCTTCTTGCCGGCCGCGTCGCCGATGAACGACCGGGCGGTCACCACGTCCTGCCACGACTGCCGGCCGGACCGGAACGTGTACTTGTTCGCGCCGGTCACCGCGTCCGTGGCGGCCGGGCCGGAGATGAACAGCACCTTGTTCTGCGCGGCGATCGGCGCGACCTGGAGCGCCACCCCGGAGGAGGTGGACCCGGCGATGATCTTCGTACCCTTGCCGATCAGGTCCTTCGCGGCGGACACGGCCTTGGCCGGGTCGCCCGCGTCGTCGGCCTCGGTCACCTCGATCGTGCGGTCACCGACCTTGCCGGTGCCCTTGGTGGCGAAGTCGAGGCCCGCCTTGAAACCCTCGATGTACTGCTTGCCGTAGCTGGCGAGCGGCCCGGACTGGGAGTAGACCAGACCGACCTTGACCGGGGCGGCGTCGCCGCCGCCGGATGCGGTGTCCTGCGGGCTGCCACAGGCCGTGGCGGCCAGAGCGACCGCCACCGAGGTGGCGGCGGTAAGGAACACCCGTCGCGTGTGCCGGATCGTCATTGCGACTCCAGGTGAGGACAGGGGGAATGTCAGTTGTCGGCTCACGCTAGAAGTGACGTCACCCACGGGCTATGTGGTCGGCGCACACAAGTACCCGTGACGGGGTGGCCGCACGTTACAAACGCGGACATCGCCACGTAACCGCGCCGACCCGGGATGGCCACACCCGCCACGCACAACCCGCCGGGAATGTCGCCCCACGCCATCGCGCACCGTGTCGCAGTGCCCGTGTAGGCAGAACGGGATCGGATTCGCCGGACCAGCCGGAGTCCCACCATGCCCACAGCAGAAGCACCGTTCCGCCGCATCGCCAACGACATCGCCTCGAAGATCAAAAGTGGCGAGCTGAAGCCGGGCGACAGGCTGCCCTCAACCCGCGAGATGGCCGAGACCTACGGCGTCCACATGAACACGGCCTACCGTGCGATGTCGTTGCTGCACGACCGCGAGCTGATCACCGGCCAGCCCGGCCGAGGCACCTACGTAGCCGAACGCCCGAGCTGATCAACTCCACCACGCCGAAGTGGCGGCATCATCACGCCCGGAAGCAGCCACTTCCCCGAAGTGGCGCCCCACCGCCGACCACCGCCGATCTTGGTACGGAATGGCCCTCGGAGGGGCCGTTTCGTACCAAGATCTCGGGGACGGGTGAGCGCGACGGACCCGGGCAAGCGAACGGGGTGCCCGCCGGAACGGCGAGCACCCCGGAACGACCAGCGTCAGCGGCCGGCTCGGGCGGCCACCGCCGTGTCGGGGTGGTCGCTGAACACGCCGTCCAGGCCCAGGTCGAGGAACAGCTCGTACTCGGACGTGATGTCACCACGCGCGTTCGGGTCGGTGCCGATGCGGAAGTCCGCAGGCAGGAACTGGTTCTCGGCCCGGAACGTCCACGCGTGCACCACCAGCTTCTGCCGGTGCGCGTCCCGGATCACCGAGGTCGGCGCGAGCAGCCGTCCGGCGGCGTCCCGGGGCACGATCAGGTTCTTGTTCAGGCCCACGCCGTCGGCGTACCGGGAGATCCAGGCCAGGCCAGCGGGCGTGGCCAGGTCGGCGTAGGTCCGCTTGTCGCCGCCCGCGACGAAGTCGTAGGGCGCGCCGGACGCGTCCATGAGCTGCACGAGCCGTACGTCGATCATCTTGTCGAGCTTGCGCAGGTTGGCGGTCTCGAAGCTCTGGACGAACACCGGGTCGTTCCGGTGGGTGAGCCCGTTGCGGCGCAGCACCGCGACCAGCGGCTCCTCCAGCGCGCGCCCGATCGAGGCGAAGTAGGTGGGGTGCTTGGTCTCCGGGTAGACGCCGATGGTCCGGCCCCGGGCCTTCGACTCGGCCCGCGCCAGGTCGATGACCTCCTGGAACGTGGGGATCTCGAACCTGCCGTCGAACGCGGTGTTGGCGACCCGCACCTGGGGCAGCCGCTCCTTGGCCCGCAGCGTCTTCAGCTCGGCCAGCGTGAAGTCCTCGGTGAACCAGCCGGTGACGGTGACCCCGTCGATGGTCTTCGTCGCCTTGCGGGCCGCGAACTCGGGGTGGGCGGCCACGTCGGTCGTACCGGAGATCTCGTTCTCGTGCCGCGCGACCAGGACGCCGTCCCTGGTCGAGACGAGGTCCGGCTCGATGAAGTCGGCGCCCTGGCGGACGGCGAGCCGGTAGGCCTCCAGGGTGTGCTCCGGGCGGTAGCCGCTCGCGCCGCGGTGTCCGATCACGATCGGCCGCTGGGGCGCGCGGGCCTGCTCGGCGCGGGTGTCCGGGCCGGCCTGGGCGGCCACTGCCGGCACCACCACTGCGGCCGCCGCGAGCAGCGCGCCGGCCACGCCGAGGGCGGAAAGGGTACGTCGCAACGCCGTCTCCTGTCGTCGATGGGGTACGCACAGCAGACCGGGCGTGGTTGACCGGCAGTTGGTCGGTTCCTGACCTGCCGGTGAATCTCCGGACGGAAGATGACGGGATGCGCCGCCTGCTCCGGAAGCCCGTACGGCTGGTGCCGTTGGGGTTCCTGGCGGTGATCCTGGTCGGCACCGGCCTGCTCATGCTGCCCTGGGCCACCAGCGAGCAGCGGTACACCCCGTTCGTCACCGCGCTGTTCACGTCCACGTCGGCGGTGTCGGTGACCGGGATGGCGATCACCGACACGCCGAACTACTGGAACGGCTTCGGCCTCGTGATGATCACCGTGCTGACGCAACTCGGCGGTCTGGGCATCCTGACCGGGGCGTCGCTGGTGATCCTGGCGGTCTCCCGTCAGCTCGGCCTGCGTAACCGGCTGCTCGTGCAGGCGGAGACCGCCGAGTTCGGCCTCGGCGACGTACGCCGGTTGCTGCTGCGCATCGCGGCCACCGTCTTCGTCACCGAGGCCCTGATGACGGCGGTGATCGCCGCGCGCCTGTTCCTGGCGTACGACTACCGGCCGGGCCGGGCGCTGTGGTCGGCGGTGTTCCACTCGGTCCAGGCGTTCAACAACGGCGGGTTCGCGCTCTACTCCGACGGCCTGGTCGCGTTCTCCCGGGACGGCTGGGTGGCGCTGCCGCTCAGCATCGGCGCGATCATCGGCGGGCTGGGTTTCCCGGCGCTGTTCGAGGCGGTACGCGAGTGGCGGCAGCCGGCGCGCTGGGCGGTCGCCACGAAGCTGACCGTCTGGGGCAGCGTGGTGCTGATCGTCTTCGGCGTCGCGTACCTGCTGCTGGTCGAGTGGGGCAACCCGTTCACGATCGGCACCTACGACGTGCAGGGCAAGCTGCTGGCGTCGTTCACCCAGATCGCGTTGAGCCGTACCGGCGGCTTCGACGTGGTGAACGTCGGGCAGCTCACCGACGAGAGCTACCCCATGCTGGTCGGCCTGATGTTCATCGGCGGGGGCAGCGCCAGCACCGCGGGCGGCATCAAGGTCTCCACGTTCTTCCTGCTCGGCTTCGCCATCTGGGCCGAGCTGCGGGGCGAGCCGGACACCACTGTCGGGCGCCGCCGGGTGGCGGCGGCGAGCCAGCGGCAGGCGCTGACCGTGGCGCTGCTGAGCGTGGCGCTCGTGGCGGGCGGGACGGTCGCCCTGATCGCGTTGACCTCGCAGGTGTCGTTCGCCGCCGCGTTGTTCGAGGTCACCTCCGCGTTCAGCACCACCGGCCTGACCGTCGGGGTGTCCGGGCAGCTCTCCCCGCCGGGCCAGTACGTGCTGACCGCGCTCATGTACATCGGCCGGGTCGGACCGCTCACCCTCGGCTCGGCCATCGCGTTGAACACCCGTCGACGGCTGTACCGCTACCCGGAGGAGCAACCCATTGTCGGCTAGACATCCGGACGAGACCGGCATCGCGGTGATCGGCCTGGGCCGGTTCGGCGCGCGCCTGGCGGAGTCCCTGTCCCGCCTCGGTCACGAGGTGCTGGCGATCGACCACGACCCGAACCGGGTCCAGCACTGGTCGGCCGACCTCGACCGGGTGGTGCAGGCGGACACCACCGAGGAGGTGGTGCTGCGCCAGCTCGGGCTGGCGGACTTCCGCCGGGTCGTGGTCGCGATCGGCGCGTCGCTGGAGGCGAGCGTGCTCACCGTCCTGGCGCTGGCCGAGCTGGGGATCGAGCAGATCTGGGCGCGGGCCACCTCGGAGAAGCACGCGAAGATCCTGCACTCGGTGGGCGCGCACCACGTGGTCTTCCCGGAGGCGGAGACCGGCGAGCGGGTGGCGCATCTGATCGTCAGCCGGATGCTCGACTTCATCGAGTTCGACGACGAGTTCGCCATCGCCAAGATCAAGGTGCCCGCGCCGCTGGTCGGGCGGTCGCTGCGCGACATCGCACCGCAGGACCGGTACGGCGTGATGGTGGTGGGCGAGAAGCAGTCCGGGCAGCCGTTCCGCTACGCCGGACCGGACACGGTGCTGGCGGCGGACAGCGTGCTCATCGTGGAGGGCGGCATCTCCCAGGTGCAGCGCTTCTCCGCGCTGACCTGACCGGAGCCGTTGACCTGACCGTCAGCCCTTCTTCGGACCCTTGCCCTTGCCGTGCTCACCCCCCTTCGGCCGGTCTACTTTGCTTTTCCCTTCGGGCCCTCCTTGCCCTTGGGGGGCTTCGGCGCGGCCTTGGGCTTCGCCGGCTTGGCCTTCGCCGGCCCGCTCTTGGTGGTGGTCTTCGCGGTGCTCTTGGTGGCCGGCTTGACCGGCGTCTTCACCGGCGGCGCGGTGGTCGGCGCCGAGCCGGCGATACCGGAGACCTGCACGCCGCAGGTGCTGTCACCGAGCGTGAACTCGACCGGCAGCGTGTTGCTCCCGGTGTAGCGACCGGCGAGCGTCAGCTTCGTCGACGCGCCGGGCGCCAGCGCCGGGTCCGTCGCCGGTGCGGCGATCGAGACGGTACGCCCCGCCTGACGTGCAGTGGGCTGGGACGTGGTGACGGTCTGCTTGCCGGGGAACGTGAAGTTCATGGTCCAGCCGCGCAGTTCCCGGTCGCTGGTGTTGGTGAGCGTCAGCTCGGCGGAGAACTCCTTGCCGGTGTCGCGGCGCAGCGAGTAGTCGACAGCGCAGGGGACCGCCTCGGGCAGGCTCATCCGCGCCTCGGTCGGCTCCACCCCGCCGCTGGCCGAGCTGCGCGACGTGAGACCCCACAGCGTGGCGGTCACCGCGACCAGTCCGACGGCGGCCACGCCGGCCTCCACCTTGCGCCGTCGCGCCACCGCCCGCCTCGTGCGGGTGCGCACCGCCGAGAACGGCAGCGCGTCGGTCTCCGCCGACCACGGCAGGATCGTGGTTCCGGCGTTCTCGGCGAGCCCCGGGTCCATCCGGCCGAACGCCGGCGACACCGGCACGATCGCCGCGATACCGGCGGCCTCGGCGAGCGTACGGGCCACCTCGGTGGTGGCCGGGCGGTCCTCGGGGCGCTTGGCCAGGCACCGCTGCACCAGCGCGGCGACCGGCTCGGGCAGGCCCGGCACCGAGGGCATCGGGTCCGGGTCGCGGTACATGTGCGCGCGCAGCATCTGGGTGGTGGTGCTGGCCTGCCACGGCAGGCGGCCGGTCAGCATCCGGTAGAGCAGCAGCCCGACCGCGTACACGTCGGTGGCCGGCGAGACGTGGCCGTTGTCCAGCCGCTCCGGCGCCAGGTACGCGGGCGTGCCGAGCAGCGCGCCGTCGGGCCCCTTGTCGCTCTCCCCCACCAGCGCCGAGATGCCGAAGTCGACGACCTTCACCCCGGTCGGGGTCAGCATGACGTTGCCCGGGGTCACGTCCCGGTGCACCACGCCGCGGGCGTGCGCGGCGGCCAGCGCCGAGGCGACCTCCGCGCCGATGGTCATGGCCTCCCGCCAGGGAAGCTGCCCGTCGCGGCCGAGCCGCCCGCTGAGCGGACCGCCGTCGACCAGCTCCATGACCACGTACGGCACGGTCAGGCCGACCTGCACGGACTCGCCGTAGTCGTACACGTTGGTGATGTTGGGGTGGCACAGCCGCGCGGCGGCCTGCGCCTCCACCCGGATCCGGTGCCGGAACGCCTTGTCGCTGGCCAGCCGCGACGCCAGCACCTTGACCGCCACCTGCCGGCCCAGCACCTCGTCGTAGCCGCGCCAGACGACCGACATGCCGCCCGCACCCAGCTGCTCGACCAACCGGTATCGCTCGCCGAGCAGTTGCACGCCGTTCCTGACCGGTCCACCCATGGTCGGTCCTGTTGCCCGAAGTCGACCCCGGTACACCTCAGCGGTCGGAATCGGTCAGGAAAGTCACCCGTTCAGGCGGTCGCCAGCAGTTGGTCCACCGGCGCGTAGTCGTCGGTGAGCACCATCGCGTCGCCCACCCACCCGGTCACCGCCGCCTCGTCCATCAGCTCGGCCCGTTCGGGTAGCAGCTTCAGCCCGGGCGGGATCGCGGCGAGCGGCAGTGGCGCGTCCGAGGCGACGATCACGAAGTTGGCGCCCTGCTGCCCGTCGATCGCGCCGGGCGGTGCGATGAGCGCGACGTGCGCGAACTCGGCCTTCACGGTGGCCAGCTCGGCCCGGATGAACCGGCCCGGCGGGTAGTCGATGACGTTCTGCACGTAGATCCCGTCCGGGCGCAGCACCCGGCGGATGTCGGCGGCCATCTCCCGGGTGGCCAGGTGCCACGGCACCACCAGGTGACCGAACGCGTCGCCGACGATGAAGTCGCGGCTGTCGGTCGGCTCGCCGCGCAGCAGCACCCGCGCGTCGCCCACCTCGGCACGCATCTGCGGGCCGGTACGCAGGCCCAGCTCCCGCCGGTCCAGCTCGACCAGCCCACCGTCCAGTTCGAACACCAGGTTGTCGGTGCCGGGCCGGGTCGCGGCCAGGTAGTGCGGCACGGTGAAGCCGCCGCCGCCCAGGTGCAGCGCGTCCATCGGCTGCTTCGCCGGCCGCGCCACGTCCGCGACCAGGCCGATCCACTGCGTGTACGCGTACTTGAGGTGGTTCGGCTCGTTCAGGTCGACGTACGAGTGCTCGGCCGAGTTGAGGTAGAGCGTGCGCCCCTGCGGCCACGACGGGTCCACCTCGACGCGGGCGCAGTGGTACGCGGTCTCCACGTCGCACGGGTTCGGCGCCGCGGCGGTGAGCCCGGCGGCGGCGAGGCCGAGCAGCGCCAGCGCGGCCTTGACCCGGCCCGGCGCGGACAGCCCGCTGGGTCCGGCCTGCCGGCGCAGCCAGAAGCCGAGCGCCAGCCCGGTCACGCCGAGCACGGCGGCCAGCCCCAGCACGATGACGGTGCTGGACAGCGCGGCCACCAGCACGAAGCCGGTGCCGAGCGTGGCGGTGATGCCGCCGAGCGTGCCGATGCCGGACAGCTTGCCCACCACCTGCCCGGTCCGGCGCAGGTCGGCGAGCTGGAGCTTCACCACGAGCGGGGTGATCCCGGCCAGCAGCGCGGCGGGCAGCAGGACGGTGAGCGCGGTCAGCAGGAGCACCGCGCTGGCCGCGCCGCCGCGCAGCACCTCGCCGGCGTACCGGACGATCGGCAGCGTGACGGCGGTGGCGATGCCGGCCAGCACCAGCGCCGGGGCGAGCAGGGTGCGCGGGTCACGCCGGTCGGCGAGCCACCCGCCGAACCACGCCCCGTACGCGATGGCGGCCAGCGCCATGCCGATGACCGAGCTGGTCACCTGGAGGGTCACCCCGACGTACGGGCCGACCAGGCGCAACGACACGGTCTCCAGGACCAGCACGGCCCCGCTGGAGAGGAAGACGAGGAACGCGGCGAGCCCGTTGGGCAGGGCCCGGGGCGGAACCGGGGCGCCGGCCGCCGGTTCCGCGATGACGTCGGACGATGTGCTGCTCACCGTGGCGATGCTACGCAGCGCTCGCGGCGGGCCGGGTCAATACATCGAGATGTGAACATGGTTTGTGTGGTCCGCCGCCGGGCTGCCGCCGCCGCTGTACGCGCGCCAGCCGGTGTTCGGCATCCAGATCTGCCGATACCAGATGACGTACATGATGCCGAGGCGGTTCGCGTTGTTCTTCGCCCAGGCGGCGAGGCTGTCGCCGTACGCCTTGTCGCCGCCGGTGGCGGTCTTGTCCTCGAACCCGCCGCTGGCGGCGGAGAAGTCGCAGGCCCGGCCCTTGGGGTGCTCGCCGCCGCCACCGCTGCGGTGACACGAGGCGTAGCGCTTGTAACCGGCCCCCTTGGCCTGCTGGAGCATGTGCAGCGTGCGCGGCGTGATGCAGCCGGACGCGGGCGTCGGGTCGTCCACCGAGCAGGACTCCGACGGCCACGAGCCGTCCGAGTTGCGCGGCGCGGGCTTCGCCGACGAGGACGTGCCGTTGAACCCGGACCCGGCGCCGGAGCTGACCTTCGCCAGCGCCACCTCGGCGTCCTTCTTCTTGCGGGCCTGTACCGCGACCTGCTTGGCCTGCTCACGCACCTCGGCGTCGATGGCGAGCTTCGCCTCGGCCGCCTGCGCCTTCGCGTCGGCCAGTTCCCGCAGCCGCTTGCTGTCCCGCTGGGCCATCACGTCCAGCTCGGCCGCGCGCTTGAGGAAGTCGTTCGGGTCGGCGCTGGCCAGCAGCATCGACGTCGCGGTCAGCCGGCCCATCCGGTACGACTGCGCGGCGACCTCACCGGCCTGCGCGCTGAGCCCGACGAGGCGTACCTCGATGTCGCTGAGCTGGGCGGCGAGCGCCTTCTGCCGGCGCTTGGAGTTCTCCAGCTTGTTCTGGGCCTCGATGTGGCCCTTCGCCGCCGCCTCCAACGCGGCCCGCAGCTGCTTGCTGCCGCCCTCGTTCGGGGCGTTCGGGCTGGGTACGGCGGCGGCCGGCCCGGCGGCCACGCCGGAGCCGAGCAGCACGGCCATCGCGGCGAGCGCGGCGAGCAGCGACCGCCGGACGCGCCGGCCGGTAGGGCTGGTCCTGGGCACGTGATGGTCCTTCCGTCGACCGCCGGCCCCCGCACACCGAGCGGCGTCTCCGCCGGCGCCGGACGGCGGCCTGCTGGCGGAGACCGCCGGTCACGATACCGGACCACGCGCGACACGCCAGGCCGGCGACGGCGTAGGGCGTCCGACGTCGACGCAGCGTGCCGTGCTCGTCGCGCAGCGCCGCTCAACCGCCCAGCAGGGCGGCGCTCACCTCGTCCCAGATCTCCGGGCTGGCCGCGACGAGCAGCCCCCGGCCCTCGTCGGCCGGGTGGTAGTCGGTGCCGTCGAACCGGCGGGCAACGCCACCGGCCTCGCGCACCAGCAACGCGCCGGGTGTGTGGTCCCACGGCAGGGTGCGCCAGAACAGCACGAACTGCTGCGCGCCGGTGAGCACGTCCAGGTACTCCCGGCCGGCGCAGTGCTGGCCGGGCAGCAGCTCACCGATGCGGCGCCCGCCCTCCTCCACCCGGCGGCGGAAGTCCGGCGGCAGGAACTTCGTCGCCGCGGTGCCGCGCAGCGCGCCCACCCGCGGCTCGGCCTGCGGCGTACTCAGCGACGCGCCGTCCAGCTCGGTGCCGGCGCCGAGCCGGCCCGCCGCCATCGTGCCGTCGAGCGGGTCGTACACCCAGGAGGCCACCGGTAC
Source organism: Micromonospora sp. CPM1 (assembly GCF_023896895.1). NCBI lineage: Bacteria > Bacillati > Actinomycetota > Actinomycetes > Micromonosporales > Micromonosporaceae > Micromonospora > Micromonospora sp. CPM1. The sequence continues at coordinate 10,979 of NZ_JAMHIU010000008.1, read as the reverse complement.
GCCGTCGGTGAGCAGCGCCGCCATCAGCGCGAACGGCCGGCGGCCGGCGGCGAAGTTGGAGGTGCCGTCGACCGGGTCGACGAGCCACACGTCGCCGCTGCCGCGCAGGTGCCGCAGCAGGTCCGGGTCGTCGGCGACGGCCTCCTCGCCGACCACCACCGAGCCGGGACGCAGCCGCCGCAGCCCTTCGGAGATCAGCGCCTCGGCCTCGCGGTCGGCGACGGTGACCACCTCGCCGGGTGCCTTCTCGGAGATGTCGGACGCGTCGAGCCGGCGGAACAACGGCACGACGACCTTGGCCGCCGCTTCCTTCAGCAGCGCGCCGACGTCGTCCAGCAGCGGGTCAGCCACGCGGCGGCAGCTTGACCACGCTGACGAAGAACTCGTCGATCTGGCGGACCACCGAGATGAAGCGCTCGAAGTCCACCGGCTTGGTCACGTAGGCGTTGGCGTGCAGCTGGTAGCTGCGCAGGATGTCCTCGTCGGCCTGCGAGGTGGTGAGCACCACGACCGGGATCCGGCGCAGTTCCTCGTCCTTCTTGATCTCCTCCAGGACCTCCCGGCCGTCCCGGCGGGGCAGGTTCAGGTCGAGCAGGACCAGGTCGGGCGTCACCGCGTCCGCGTACTGGCCCTCGCGGCGCAGGTAGGCGAGCGCCTCGGCGCCGTCGGAGACGACGGTGAGGCGGTTGCGGAGCTTGTGCTCCTCGAACGCCTCCTGGGTCATCAGCACGTCGCCGGGGTCGTCCTCGACGAGCAGGACCTCGATCGGGCTCTTGCCGTCCGCGGGCGCGGTCATCCCACCGTCTCCTTCATGCCACCGTTTGTACCGTGTCGGTCCGCCTCCGCGGGCGGCTCTTCGCGTGCCTCGCCGTCCGGCTGCCGCCCGACGTCCGCCGGGTCACCGTCGGCGCCCTCGGCGGCCGGCGCCTCGGCCGGCTCCGCGGCGTCCTGCGCGTCCGTCGTGTCGTCGTCCGCCGCGGCCTCCGCCGCCTTGGCGGCCTCGATGTCGGCCTCCAGCGCGGGCAGCGTGAACCGGATCGTGGTGCCCTCGTCGGCGTCGGTGTCCACCCAGACCCGGCCGCCGTGATACTCCACGATCTTCTTGACGATGGCCAGTCCGATGCCGGTGCCCGGGTACGCGTCCTTCGAGTGCAGCCGCTGGAAGATCACGAAGATCTTGTCGGCGAACTCCGGTTCGATCCCGATGCCGTTGTCCCGGCAGCTGATCTCCCACTCGCCGTCCACCAGCCGCGCCGACACGTGCACCTTCGGCGGCACGTCGGGCCGGCGGAACTTCACCGAGTTGCTGACCAGGTTGACCAGCAGGTTGGTCAGCAGCGGCTCCTCGCCGCGGATGGTGGGCATCTCGCCCCAGGTCAGCTCCGCGTCGGAGTACTGCAACGCCGCCTCGGTCTGCCCCGCCACGTCGCCCATCACCTTGTTCAGGTCGACCTCGGTGAAACCGGTGGTCAACCGGCCGATCCGGGAGAACGCCAGCAGGTCGTTGATCAGCCGCTGCATGCGCTGCGCGCCGTCCACCGCGAACGCGATGTACTGGTCGGCCCGCTCGTCGAGCTGCCCGGCGTACCGCCGCTGGAGGAGCTGGCAGAAGCTCGCCACCTTGCGCAGCGGCTCCTGGAGGTCGTGCGAGGCGACGTACGCGAACTGCTCCAGGTCACGGTTGGACCGGGTCAGCTCCTCGGCCTGCTTCTGCAACTGGCTGTTGACCCACTCGATGCGCTCCCGGGCCTCGCGTACCTCGTCCAGCTCCCGGGCGATCTTCATCCGCATCTGGTCGATGTCGTCGGCGAGCCGGCGGAACTCCGGCGGCCCGGACCCCTCGATGCGGTGCCGGTAGTCGCCGTCGGCCACCTCACGCACCTGACCGACCAGGTCGGCCAGCGGGCGGATCAGGATCCGGTCCAGCGAGAGCAGCATGACCACGCCGGCCGTCGTCACCACCAGCGCGGCGATGATCAGCAGTACGACGAGCGTGTTGCTCGTCGCGTTGACCCGGTCGGCGGTCTCCTGCCGGACCGTGAGGATCTCCTCCTGGAGCGTGTTCACCGCCGTGCGGATGCCGTCGAACTGCTGGCGGGTCGCGTCGGTGATCAGCGCCTGGCCGGCCTCCGCGCCGTCCCGCTCGACGGTGGTGATGACCGGCTCGGCCACCTGGGTCCGCCACTGCGCGGTCTCCTGCTCCACCACGGCCAGCGACCGGCGCACGTCCGGGTAGTCGGCGGAGAGATCGCGGATCGAGGCGACCAGGCTCTGCTCGCGCCGCACGCCCTCCTGGTAGGGCTCCAGGTCGCTGCGGGCACCGTTCACCGCGTACCCGCGAACCGAGGTCTCCTGGTCGAGCAGGACGCTCATCAGCTCCTGCGCCTGGACACGCAGCGGACCGGTCTTGAGCAGCACCGCGTCGATGTTCTGCCGGTTCTTCGCGGCGACCGCCGCCTCTGCGGCGGCCAGGCCGAGCAGCAGCACCACCACCACGCCGAGCAGCGCGGCCACCCGCCGCCGCAGGGTCCACCCCTGCTGGTACGCCTTCACCGGTTCCTCCCCGTTGCCCTTCACCGCATCATCGTCGTTCGCGACTGCGGGGCCCTCAGCGCTCACCGGCCGCTTCCCCGCGTGACCAGCAACATCGCCACGTCGTCGGCCAGCGGACCACCGTTGAGCTGCTCGGCCCGCCCGACCAGCCACGCGGGCAGTTCGGACAGCGGCACCGCCCGGTTCGCCGGTTCGGCGAGCAGCCCGGTCAGGCCCGGCACGTCGAGGCGTTCGTCCCCGCCGTCCACCCGGCCCTCGATGAGGCCGTCGGTGTACATCAGCAGGGACCAGTCGTCGGTGTCGAACTCCAGGTCGAAGGCGACCGGGCGGCGCGGGCGTACGCCCAGCAGCAACCCGCCCTTGGCCGGCACCGGCGTGACCTTGCCGCCGCTGAGCAGCAGCGGCGGCGGGTGACCGGCGAGGCGTACGGTGGCCCGCGCCGACGCCAGGTCGAGCCGGGTGGTGGCCACCGTCGCGAAGATCTCCTGGAGGCGGCGCTCGCTCATCAGCACCTGCTCCAGCGCGGGCAGCACCTCGTCGTCCGGCACCCCGGCCAGCACCAGCGCCCGCCAGGCCACGCGCAGTTCGACGCCGAGCGCGGCCTCGTCGACGCCGTGCCCGCAGACGTCGCCGACGATCAGGTCGATCCGGTCCGGCTGGGTCTGCACCACGTCGTAGAAGTCGCCGCCGATCAGCGCGGCGTGCCGGCCGGGCCGGTAGAACGTGTGCACCGACACCTCGTCGGTGGTCATCAGCGGCTGCGGCAGCAGGCCGCGCTCCAGGCGGGCGGACTCGGCCTGGCGCAGCTCCACCTCGCGCAGCCGGCGGGCGTTCTCGTCGGCCCGCTTGCGCTCGACCGCGTACCGCAGCGCCCGGGTCAGCAGGACGCCGTCGACCTGGCCCTTGACCAGGTAGTCCTGCGCCCCCTCGGCGACCGCGACGATGCCCAGGTGCTCGTCCGAGCGGCCGGTCAGCACGCAGACCGCGGCGCCGCTGGCCATCTCCAGCACCCGGCGCAGCCCGTCCAGGCCCTGCGCGTCGGGCAGGCCCAGGTCGAGCAGGACGCAGTCCACGCCCATCACCCGCTGCCGGGCCTCGCTGAGGCTCGTGGCGACCAGCAGGTCGATCATCGAGTTGGTCTCGGCGAGCAGCTCGCCGACCAGGAAGGCGTCGCCCTCGTCGTCCTCGACCAGCAGCACCCGCAGCCGCTCGCCCGGCGGGACGCCGCCGTGCAGCCCCGCCCCGGCCGACGGCACGTAGACGGCACCCGACGCGCCGGAACCCCGCTGCGGTCGGGTAACCGCCGCGAGTCGCGGGAGTTCGCTGGTGATGTCGGGCTCCTTCCGAATGCCCCTGCTGATCCTGACTCAGACAACAGTCGCACACCACGCGACCGTCGCCGGTGCGGCGGAGCGTGTGACACGTCCACCCGGACAGCGGCACGGTCGACCCACGATGTTACGCCGGGAGCGCTGTCACGCCCGCAGCGCACCGACCGGGGACTGCCGCCGCAGGCCCCGGGGGTGCAGGATGATCCCCACCCCGTAGATCCACCCCGAGGAGTCCCCCGTGGGCGTACCCCCCACCCGCCCCGCCGACCGCGTGTTCGCCAGGCCCCGCCGGAGGCCGATCGCCGCCGTCGCCGCGACTGTCGCGCTGCTCGCCGTCGGGGCGGGCGTCCTGGTCGGCCTCTCCACCCCGGCGCCGCGTCCGGCGGACGCGCCGGAGGGCGAGTTCAGCGCCGGCCGGGCGTTCCGGAACGTCGAGGTGATCGCCGCCGAGCCGCACGTGGCCGGCAGCGCCGCCAACGACCGGGTACGCGAGCACCTGGTGGCGACGCTGCGCGGGCTGGGCCTGGAGACCGAGGTGCAGGACACGGTGGCGCCCGAGGCCGGGCAGCTGTCCGGCGCGGCGGGCGGGGCGACGCTGGCCCGGGTCCGCAACGTGGTGGCCCGGCTCCCCGGCACCGACCCGACCGGGAAGGTCTTCCTGGTCTCGCACTACGACTCGGTGCAGACCGGGCCGGGCGGCAACGACGACGCCGCCGGCACCGCCGCGATCCTGGAGGTCGCGCGGGCGCTGACCACCGGCCCGCGCCCCCGCAACGACATCGTCTTCGTGCTGACCGACGCGGAGGAGGCGTGCCTGTGCGGGGCCGCCGGGTTCGCCGCCTACCACCCGCTCGCCCGCGACGGCGGGGTGGTGCTCAACCTGGAGGCGCGCGGCTCCACCGGCCCGGTGATCATGTTCGAGACGTCCCGGGACAACGCGAAGCTGGTGGAGATCTTCGGCAGGGCCGCGCCACATCCGGTGGGCACCTCGTTCGCGGTGGAGATCTACCGGGCGCTGCCGAACGACACCGACTTCACCGCCTTCCAGCACGGCAAGTTCGCCGGCCTGAACTCCGCGTACATCGACGGCGGCGCGATCTACCACACCCCGCTGGACGTGCCGGCCCGGATGGACCGGGGCAGCCTCCAGATGCACGGTGACAACGCGCTCGGCCTGGCCCGCGAGTTCGGCCGTACCGACCTGGGCGACCTGCGCGCCAGCCACGACGACACCTACTTCCCGGTCCTCGGCGGCCTGGTCCGCTACTCCGGCTGGCTGACAATGCCGCTCGCAGTGGTCGCGCTGCTCGCCGTCGGCGCCCTCGGCTGGCTCCTGCGCGTCCGGGGCCGGGCCACCGCCGGCACGCTCGCCGCCGGCTTCGGCCTGACCCTGGCGCCGATCGTCGTGGCACCGCTCGGCGCGTGGCTGCTCTGGGCCGCGATCACCACGGTCCGGCCCGGGTACGCCGAGCTGCTCGACCCGTACCGCCCGGTCTGGTACCGGCTCGCCGTCGTGGCGCTCTCCGCCGCGGTGCTGTTCTGCTGGTACGCGCTGCTGCGCCGCCGCGTCGGCCCGGCCGCGCTGGCGTTCGGCGGGCTGGCCTGGCTGGGAGTCTTCGGTGTGCTGCTCGCCGTGGCGGTGCCCGGCGGGGCGTACCTGACGACACTGCCGGCCCTGGCCGGCGCGCTCGCCGGGTTCGCGGCGCTCGCCACCCGGCGCGACGGCCCGTGGCCGGTTGTCGCGGTGACACTCGCCGCCGCGGTGGCGGTGGTGATCCTGCTGCCTCCGGTGGTGCTGCTGTTCCCGGCGCTCGGCATGGGCATGGGCGCGGTAGCCGCGCTCGTCGCGGTGCTGCTCGGCCTCGCCGTACTCCCGGTGGTGGACCTGCTGCACCCCCGGGCCGGCGGCCAGCGCGGCCTGCTGGCGCTGCGCGCACGCCGGCTCGGCGCGCTGCCCGCCGCGGCCGCCGCGCTGGCCGCGGTGGTGCTCGCCGGGGTCGGCCTCGCCGTGGACCGCTTCGACGCCACGCATCCCGTGCCGACCCATTTGATGTACGCGCTGGACGCGGGCACCGGGAAGGCGGCCTGGCTCAGTCGCGAGGAGAAGCCGCAGCCCTGGACCGACGGCTACGTCGACGGCACGGTCTCGATCGCCGACGACTTCCCCGGGCTGGGCACCACCGAGCTGCGCGGCGGACCGGCCACCGCGGCGCCCCTGCCCGCCCCGAAGCTGGACCTGCTCTCCGACAGCCGCTCGGGTGACCAGCGTGTGCTGCGGGTACGGGTGGTGCCGCAGCGGCAGGTACGCCTGCTCACGCTGCACGTCGACACCACCACCGCCACCGTGCGGTCCGCCGTGGCGGCCGGACGGGTCGTGCCGGTCGAGCCGGGCGACGGCAAATGGGGGTTCGGGGTCGTGTTCCACGCCCCGCCGCCGGAGGGTGTCGAGGTCACGCTGACGCTCGTGCCCCGGGGCGGGGCCGTTTCGGTGCGGGCCATGGACGCCAGTGACGGGCTGTCCGGGGTGCCCGGGTTCCGGGCGCGACCGGAGGGCGTGGGCGTGGTCGGGTCGCACAGTTCGGAGATGCTGGCGGTGGCCCGCACGTACCCGCTCTGAGCAGTCTTCCTGATCGACACCACCTCGCCGAAGTGGCGGTATCCGCGCGCCGGGATACCGCCACTTCGGCGTACTGGAGTGGATCAAGCTAGAGCGAGGCGGGCTAGGCTGACGGGGTGCCGACCGATGTGGAGCGTGTCCGGCAGGCGTTGGCGATGTGGGACGGTTTCCCCGTTCACCGCGAGCAGCGTCCGATCGTGCTGACAGCGATGGGCGTCAGGGAGCTCGACCGACTCATGGTGGACACGCAGTGGCGGTCGTTCTTCGACGCCCCCGGCGTCCCGGAGTCCGAGTTGCCGCCGGAGATCGCGCCGGCTGCCGTCGACTACTGCCGTGACGTGCAGAGCGGCGCGCAGAGACCGCTGGCGAACATCATCCGGGCGGACGGACCGTTCGCCACCGACCGGGGCACTCGCGAACTCCCGGCGTGGATGATGCACCCCGACGACCGGCGATGGCCGTTCATCGCTCTGGACCCGGACTTCGAACGTCGGATGACGTGGCGGCCACCCGGCGTAGGAGCCGCTCATCACGAGGAGGCCGTGCTCGCGCACGATGGGCGCACCCTGACGTTCCGGTTCATCGGAACGCCCGCGCAGTACGCCGACTACCCCGACGCCGAGGTGTTCGAGACGGACACAGCGGTGCTCGTCGAGCCGGTGGAGGTCGCCCGCAACGGGAACGGCATCCGACTGGCCTACGCCGAGGAGCGCGAGGTGGTGGTGCGCCTGGCCGCTCCGCTCGGCAACCGGGTTGTGGTCGGCATCGGGCACGGTCCCGGGACAACCACCTTCGGCCTCCCCATAACGGTGCTCACCGCGGCCTGACCGAGGCGGTCAGACGTGGGCGCGCTACTTCCAGCGGAAGTGCACGAACAGGCGGCCGAAGTTCTTCGAATCCTTCTCGACCCGGTGGTAGAGCTGCTTCACGTCCTTCTGGTCGAGGAAGCGCAGCACCTTCTTCTTCAGCGCGCCGGAGCCCTTGCCCGGGATGATCTCCACGAGCGTGGCCTTCTTCGCCACCGCCTCGTCCATGATCCCGCGCAGCGCGCGATCGATGTCGTGGCCCTTGTTGTAGATGTCGTGGAGGTCGAGCTTGAGCTTCACGGTCCCATCCTAGGTACGCGGAAGGGCAGCCCGCCCGGGCTGCCCTTCCGCGTCATCGGTCAACGACCGACCTTGCCCTCCACCCGGCGCAGGGCGGTGGCGTAGTCGGTGTTCGTCGAGTACATCGCTGCCGCGATGCGCAGGTGCCGCAGCGCGTCCACAGGCCGGTTCATCCGCTCCAGCGTGCGGCCGAGCACGTGGTGCGCGTAATGGTCGCTCGGGTCGCGGTCGACCAGCGCGCGCAACTGCTCCTCGGCCCGGTTGAGCTGGGCCGACTGGAAGTACGCGCGGGCCAGCAGCTGCCGGACCGAGGAGTTGTCCGGCTCCGCCTCGATGATCGGTTCGAGCAGCCGGGCCGCTCCGGTCGGGTCACCCGCTTCGAAGAACATGGTCGCCCGCCGGTACTCCGCCAGAAGATCCACTCGACCCACCTCCTCGTGTCGCGCCAGGCCCTAGGTCCGACGCTGGCACAACACCGGCGGAACCGCGAGTGTTCCTGCGGTCGAAGATCAGGTGGTCGGGTCGTACCGGCCGCCGATCAGGTCCCAGGCCCGGACACCACCGACGATTCCGGCCGTGTTCGGGACGATCACCACGTCGTCGCCCATCCGGGCCACCTGCTCGGGCCGGATCAGCCGCGAGTTGCCGCCGCCGAGGTACAGCCGGTCCCAGCGGAACACCGGCCGCAGGCCGTCCACCACCTGCCGGATCCGCCGCGACCAGAACGCGTCGCCGAGGCGCCGTCGTTCCGGCTCCCCCACGTACGTGTCGTAGGTGGTGTTCCACCGCACCGGCGCGTGCGACAGCTCCAGGTGGGGTGCCAGCATCCCGCCGTCGAACAACGCGCTGCCCAGCCCGGTGCCGAGCGTCAGCACCAGCTCGCAACCGGTCCCGGCGACCACGCCCGCGCCGTGCACCTCGGCGTCGTTGAGCACCAGCGCCGGCACGCCGAACGCCTCGGCCAGCGCGGTGCGCGCGTCGTACCCGGACCACTCGGCCACCAGCTCCGGGTCGACGCGGCTGCGCGGCCCGGAACGGGTCACGTAGTGCGGCGTCGCCACCACCACGCCGTGCCGGATCATGCCGGGCATGCCGACGGTGAGCCGGTCCGCCGTGGGCAGGCGGGCGCCGAGATCCAGCAGCGTCTTGACGAACAGGCCGGGCGGCAACGGGTACGGCGTGGGCACGCGCAGCGGCCGGGCGCGCATGGTCCCGGCGGCGTCCAGCACGGAGGCCTTGATCCCGCCGCCACCGCAGTCGATCGCCAGTGTGGTCACCACGGCTGTGAGTCTCCCTCACACCGGTGCCGCCGCGAGCGCGGGTCACGGTAATCCGGATGCGCCCGCCGGTAGGCTCGACCACCTGATGAGCGCCACGTTGATCGCCAAGGACCTCACCGCCGGCCACGGTGACCGCCTCCTCTTCGAAGACCTCGACCTGGTCGTCGCGCCCGGCGACGTGGTGGGGCTGGTCGGGGTCAACGGCGCGGGGAAGTCCACGCTGCTGCGTACCCTCGCCGGTCTGCTCCCCCGCGAGCAGGGCTCGGTCTCGCTGAGCCCGCCCACGGCGACCGTCGGCTACCTGCCGCAGGAGCCGGAGCGCCGGCCCGGCGAGACGGTCCGCGAGTTCCTGGCCCGACGGACCGGGGTGACCGCCGCGCAGGCCGCGCTGGACGCCGCCACCGAGGCGCTCACCGCCGGGGCGGCGGGCGCCGACGACGCGTACGCGAACGCTCTGGAACGCTGGCTCGACCTCGGCGGCGCGGATCTGGACGAACGGGCCGCGCAGGTCGCCGCGGAGCTGGGTCTCGACGTCGGCCTGGACCACCCGATGACCGGTCTGTCCGGCGGGCAGGCCGCCCGCGCCGGGCTCGCGTCGCTGCTGCTCAGCCGGTACGACGTCTTCCTGCTCGACGAGCCCACCAACGACCTCGACCTGGCCGGGCTGGACCGGCTGGAACGCTTCGTCACCGGTCTGCGCGCCGGGACCGTGGTGGTCAGCCACGACCGCGAGTTCCTCACCCGCACCGTCACCCGGATCGTCGAGCTGGACCTGCACCAGCGGCAGGTCAACCACTACGGCGGTGGCTACGCGGCCTACCTGGAGGAGCGGGAGGTGGCGCGCCGGCACGCCCGCGAGGAGTACGAGGAGTACGCCGACACGAAGACCGACCTGGAGGCGCGCGCCCGCACCCAGCGGGCGTGGATGGAGAAGGGTGTCAAGAACGCCCGGCGCAAGGCCACCGACAACGACAAGATCGGCCGCAAGTACCGCGCCGAGTCGACCGAGAAGCAGGCCGCGAAGGCCAAGCAGACCGCCCGGCTGATCGAGCGGCTGGAGGTGGTCGAGGAGCCGCGCAAGGAGTGGGAGCTGCGGATGGAGATCGCCGCCGCGCCCCGCGCCGGCGCCGTCGTGGCCTCGCTCCGAGGAGCGGTGGTACGCCGAGGCGGCTTCACGCTCGGCCCGGTGGACCTGCAGATCGACTGGGCCGACCGGGTGGCGATCACCGGGGCGAACGGCTCCGGCAAGAGCACCCTGCTCGCCGCGCTGCTCGGCCGGCTGCCGCTGGACGAGGGGCACGCCGCGCTCGGCCCGGGTGTGGTGGTCGGCGAGGTCGACCAGGCCCGGGGACTGTTCCTCGGCGACCAGCCGCTGCTCGACGCGTTCGGTGCCGCCGTACCCGATCTGGCCCCGGCGGACGTGCGCACGCTGCTGGCGAAGTTCGGGCTGCGCGCCGACCATGTGCTGCGGCCGGCGGCGACGCTGTCGCCCGGTGAGCGGACCCGGGCCGCGCTGGCCCTGCTCCAGGGGCGCGGCGTGAACCTCCTGGTGCTCGACGAGCCGACCAACCACCTCGACCTGGCGGCGATCGAGCAGCTCGAATCGGCGCTGGCCAGCTACCCGGGAACGCTGCTGCTGGTGACCCACGACCGGCGGATGCTCGACGCGGTGAGCGTGAACCGGCGGCTGCGCGTCGCGGACGGACGGATCGCCGAACACTGATCCGTGCCGAGTCGCCCGCGCGGGTCCACAATGAGCGCATGCTCAAGTGGGAGTACGCGCTGCTGGTCCGCCGCCGCCAGGCCGCCGCCACCGACGCCGGGTGGGAGGTCGTCTTCATCTGGTACGGCCCGGACGGCTCCATGATCGACGTGACGCCGTACGGCGACACCGCGCTGGCCCACCTGAACCGGGCCGGCGACCAGGGCTGGGAACTGGTCGCGATGAGCGAGGATCCGTCGCTGCCGGGCAACAACGAGCTGCACCGCTACCACCTCAAGCGCCCGAAGGCAGCGGCTGCCCAGCCCCGCCAGCGCATGCGAGGCTCCCGCGCAGCCCGCCGAACCCTCTCCCCCTGACCCCCTCCTCCCC
>NZ_JAMHIU010000063.1:0-848 GCF_023896895.1 Micromonospora sp. CPM1 | reverse complement strand
TGTTGTAGTGCTCCGGGTTCAGGCCGACCAGTTCCAGCAGTTCCTGGACGCGGTGTTTGACGCCGCCGGGCGGGGTGATCCGGTTGACCTGCAACGGCATCGCCACGATCCGCCCCACCGTGTGGCGGGGGTTCAACGACGCGTACGGGTCCTGGAAGATGATCTGCAGGTCCTGCCGCAGCGCGCGCAACTCACGACGCCCACCGTGGGTGATGTCCCGCCCCGCGAAGGTGATGCTGCCGGCGGTGGGTTCCAGCAGACGCACCAGCATCCGCCCGGTCGTGGTCTTCCCACACCCCGACTCCCCGACGAGTCCGAGGGTCTCGCCGGGCCGTACGTCGAAGTCCAGGCCGTCGACCGCCCGCACCGCACCCCGGGCACGCAGACCCTGCCGCACCGGGAAGTGCTTCGTCAGGCCCCGCACCGACAGCAACGGCTCACTGTCCGGCGCCGCAAGGACGGCCGCACCCCGCCGGCCGGCGACCGCGCCCGTCGTGTCCTGGTCAGCACTCATCGGGCCACCCCCACGTGCGCGACCTCGTCGCGGTAGATCCGCTCCCGCGCGGCGACCGGCAGGTGACACGCCACCAGATGCCCTGCCGCCCCCGCCGGAACCAACTCCGGAACCTCGGTGCGGGAGCGGTCGCCGTTCACACCGGCCCACCGGCAGCGCGGATGGAACGCACACCCCGACGGCAGGTTGATCAGCGACGGCGGGTTACCGGGGATCGGCACCAGGTCCGCGTCCGCGTCGCCGTGCAACGACGGCACGCTCGACAACAACCCCCACGTGTACGGATGCTGCGGCGCCCGCAACACCCGCTCCACACTCCCGTGCTCCACCGCCC